>JAAYPU010000248.1 GCA_012519645.1 Clostridiales bacterium
AGGGGATAGGGAATAGGGAATTGTTCGTGGTTCGAGGTTCGCAGTTCGGGATCTAAATGAATAAGGAATAACAAGTTTTCTCTGCTAACTGAAAACTGAAAGTTAAGGTTAGAATTTGACAAAGTCAAACTCTCTCATTAACTGTTATTTATTATTTATTATCAATTTCTCCGGACATCCAGCGGCTCCTTCCGTCAGCTTCGCTGCCACCTTCAGCAGTAGAAATCTACAAACTATAGTTTGTGATTTCCTTGCATAAGTTCGCAAACTATTTGTTACACAAATAGAGCGAGCTAATATCGAGGAGGAAGGCTTATAAATTTTTAGTCAGAAAAATTGTCACACATCCTTGGTAGAAAGCGTCAGATTTATCTTGACCTTTCAAAATGAGGCAAGTTCTACGCACGACGCAACGAATAAGTCAAAAGCCAAGGTTAGAAAGCGTCAGATACAAGCAGTTCGCGAAAGTCAAGGAGCAAGTACCGGAGCGTACACAAATAGTACGTGAGGAAACTTGCGACGAAGGCTGACAATGAAATGCGCAGTATATCACGCTTTCTATTAGAATACGGAGGTTTTGCCTAAATATACAAACCCCCTCAAAGTATCCATAGTAATAATCATACCATCCTGCAGCTTCACAGTAGCATCCTCGGCTCCCACAATGGTCGGCTTGTTCAAGGTAATACCTACTATAGCCGCATGGGATGTCAGCCCGCCTTCTTCAGTTATGACACCTGCCGCATCTTCAATGAAGGGCATCATTTCTTTATCGGTAGATACGGCTACAATGATATCTCCTGCTCTGAATTTTCTTTGTGCTTCTTCTGCATTATGCACGATACATACACGCCCGATAGAAGAATTATTTCCTATACTTGTGCCTTTCAGCAGAACCTTGCTTACTATATGCACCTTCATTGTATTGGTGCCTCCGGATACGCCTACCGGAATGCCAGCAGTTATTACTATCAAGTCTCCGCTGTTTATGTATCCTTTTTCCAATGCTATTTCAATGGATTTCTCAAATATTGCCTCGGCATTATCTGCTTTGTCTCTCAATAAAGCAACTGTTCCCCATACTAATGACATTTTTCGCGCTACTTTTGGATTGGATGTAGCCGCAATAACAGGCGGTTTCGGGCGGAATTTGGAAACCATCATTGAAGTGTACCCTGACGAAGTGGCTGTCAGTATGGCAGCCGCCCCCAATTCCTGCGCACTTGTACATGTCGCATGACTAACCGCGTCGGTAATGGATAATGCCTTGTCCACACCCTTTTCTCTTAATATGGCTTCATAATTTAATGCTGCTTCCGCTTGTAAAGCGATATTTGCCATTGTCTTAACGGACTCGACGGGGTATTTTCCTGCTGCCGTTTCGCCTGAAAGCATTACCGCATCCGAACCGTCAAATATTGCATTTGCAACATCAGTTACTTCTGCCCGGGTAGGTCTTGGATTCCTTATCATTGAATCCAGCATTTGAGTTGCCGTGATTACAGGTTTACCTAACAGATTGCAGCGCCTTATTATTCTTTTTTGAATAATGGGGATCTCTTCAGCTTTTATTTCGACTCCCAAATCACCTCTTGCAACCATGATGCCATCAGCGATGCTGAGAATATCGTCTATATTATCAACGCCCTCTTGATTCTCTATTTTAGCAATGATCCCAATGTCAGAAGCATTGTTATGCTCAAGGATCCTTTTAATATCCAATACATCCGACACCCTTCTTACAAATGAAGCAGCTATAAAATCAATATCATTTTCAATACCAAATAGAATATCCGCTTCGTCCTTGGATGTTACAGCAGGAAGATTGATTTTTACACCCGGAAGATTTATTCCTTTATGGTTCTTTACAATACCTGAATTCAATACTCTGCATTTGATATCCGTCTCTTTTATTTCTTCCACAACCAGCTCTATGAGACCATCATCTATGAGTATTTTATCTCCGATTTTAACGTCATTGACCAAGCCTGCATAAGTCACGCTGGATATTTCATCATTTCCTATAATGTCACGAACCGTCAAGGTAAAGTAACTGCCTTCCTTTAAAATAATTTCCTCTTTGTCAAATTTACCTGTTCGTATCTCAGGTCCTTTGGTATCTAACAGTATTGCGACATGAACATCCATTTCCTGACGAATTTCTTTTATCAAATCTATGCGTTTTTTATGTTCTTCGTGAGTGCCATGAGAGAAATTAAGCCTTGCTACATTCATACCCGCTTTAATCATTTCTTTTAGTGTTTCCTTGCTCTCGCTTGCCGGCCCTAAAGTACATACAATTTTTGTTTTCTTCATTATAAACCTCCTAAATCACGATAGCATCAAAGCTAAATCGAACATCGCGTCATCCAGTCCATCTTTCATTTGCAATGCTTCATTTATTTCAATATCTACAATGTCATAGCCTTTTATCCCTACTGCCCTTCCGACTTTCCCTTCCAGCAGCAGTTCAACCGCACGGCACCCAAGCTTGCTGGCTAAAATGATATCCGAAGCAGTTGGAGTTCCGCCTCTCTGAATATATCCTAATACGGATACGCGACATTCAATGCCAGTTTTTTCTGCAATTTGTCTCGTCAATTCATCGGAAGTGATATGTGCTCCTTCTGCTAAAATAATTATGTTATGCAGCTTTCCTCTGTTTTTTCCTACAACAAGCCTTTGGCAGATGAAGTCAATATCTATTTCCCTTTCAGGAACCAAGATAGCATCCGCACCGCCTGCCAAACCTGCATATAATGCTATATCTCCACAGTTTCTCCCCATGACTTCGATTATCATAGCACGCCCGTGAGATGAGGATGTATCGCGGATCTTCCCTATGGCAGAGAGAGCTGTATTGACTGCAGTATCAAACCCAATAGTAAAATCGGTATAACCTAAATCATTATCTATGGTACCCGGCAAGACTATAGCCGGTACGCCAGCTTGATTTAACTTTGCGGCGCCTTTCATAGAACCGTCACCGCCAATAACAACCAAACCGTCAATTTTAAATATCTTCAACATGTTCAAAGCCTTGTTAAAGCCTTCCTCTGTTTTAAAATATTCACTCCTTGCAGTGCCTAAAATGGTCCCTCCTCTGTGAATGATACCTCCTACGGAAGACATGTCCATTTCTTTGATATCTCCATTTATTAATCCTTCATAACCTCTTTTTATGCCAACGGCTTCAACTCCCTTAAAAATTGCCGTCCTTACAACCGATCTTATGGCTGCGTTCATGCCTGGAGAATCCCCGCCGCTTGTCAATACACCTATCCTCTTCATATGTGAACTCCTTCCTCAGAATATTTATAAAGGGAAGTATAGCACTTCCCCATTATAATTATTAATATACAGTTTCACTTAATACCTCGTGAGCATCTTCTATTTCTTCTTTTGGTACAAGTATCTCATATGCTTTATCTTCCTCTTTACCAACCTTTCGAATCTTAACAAGAAGACCTTCTTTTTCCAATGTCCTCTTTGCACTTTCAGCATCCGATTGACTATGACACATATAAACTATAGCCCACATTTCCTAAAATCCTCCTTATGAGGCACTTTTCAATTATATTTTATAAAAAAATAATTTTTTTATCAATAAAATTCAACAGCCTATGAGGAAATTTATGAATGAAATTTCCTCAAACTAAGAACTAATAACTAATAATGAGAGTTAATGGAACTTTTGAAAAGTGCTGCAAAAGTAAGTATTGGCTTATTTACAGACCACGCAGCCTTCACCTAAAAGCCCTGTTAATTCTTTTATCAGCGTTTTATCATGTGCACGCACCCAGTTTTCTTTGGTAGTCATTATTTTTTTCATAGTGCCCTCAACATATATTATTACCTGGGTATCGCCCTTGTATTTTGATAGAACCTCCCGTAAATTTTTCATGGCATATTTTTCATCCATATCTTTCGGTATTTTCAGGTAAAGTTTTTGTCCCGGATGTGCCGCCAGCAGCTCGTCGCTATTATTTATCGGAACTATCTGTTCAGCAATAATTTTGGGAAGCTCCTCTTCCTTCATGCTTATTTTACCTTTTACCGCTACAACGTTATCTTCATTAAGTATGGACATACTTGCTTCAAATACATTAGGAAATACAATCACCTCAACGCTTCCATACATATCCTCCATGGTCAGGAAAGCCATCATGTTATTTTTCTTTGTCACCATATTTTTCTTCGAAGCTATAATACCTGCAAAGATGACCTGCATATTATCCTTTATCGTTTGGTCTTCATGTGCAAGCATTTCCGTTGTAATATTGGAAATCTTGCTGATTTCTGATTCGTACTCGGAAAGAGGATGCCCACTTATGTACAAGCCCATCATTTCCTTCTCCATGGAAAGAAGGATTTTATTTGAAAACTCCTCAACCTCAGGCAGTGTTTCATCCCTCAATGCGTCGGAAAAGCTGTCAGTCATGGTTTGGAACAGCGAAAGCTGTCCTTCAATATTTTTACGTGCTGTATTTTGCGCGCTCTCCAGCAGCCTTTCATAGATGCCGAGCATTTGAGCCCTGTTAGCTCCCAGTCCGTCAAAGGCACCTGCTTTTACGAGACTCTCTATGGCTTTTTTATTCATTTCATGAACATCTACTTTATCGAAGAAGTCAAAAATGCTTTGGAATTTTCCTTTTTCATTTCGTGCCTTAATGATGGCGTCTATAATATTTTGTCCTACATTTTTTATAGCAAGAAGTCCAAAATGTATTTTTCCGTCTTGTACCGTAAATTTCATTTCACTGACATTGATGTGGGGCGGCATTACTTTAATATTCATTTCCTGGCAGTTTCGTATATATAATGCTATCTTTGATGCATCACCCATAACGCTTGTCAAAAGCGCCGCCATGAATTCAACGGGATAATATGTCTTTAGATATGCCGTTTCATAAGCAATAACCGCATATGCGGCGGCATGAGATTTATTAAAGGCATAATTAGCAAACTCAACCATTTCATCGTATATTATTTCAGCTACATTCTTTGGTATACCGTTGTTGAGGCATCCGATAATTTCAACATTACCATCATCGTCTTTTTTACCATAAATAAAATATTCTCTCTCCTGCTCCATGACGCTCATTTTTTTCTTGCCCATGGCGCGTCTTACCAAATCGCTTCTGCCATAGGAATATCCTGCCAGATCTCTTACTATCTGCATAACCTGTTCCTGATATATCAAACATCCATAGGTTACATTCAGTATAGGCTCTAAGCTTTCATGCAAATAAGCTATCCTTTCGGGATGTTTTTTATTCTGTATATATTTAGGGATGGATTCCATGGGCCCCGGTCTATACAAAGCAACCCCTGCGATAATATCCTCAAAGGTATCGGGTTTAAGCTCCCGCATAAACTGACGCATTCCCTGGCTCTCCAGCTGGAATACACCAAAAGTATTGCCGCTGCTTATAATCTCATACACCTTTGAATCATCGTACTCCATAGAAGAAAAATCTATTTTGATGCCATAGTTTTTTTCTATCAGCTCCAGTGCATCCCGAATAACCGTCAAATTCCTCAGCCCAAGAAAGTCCATCTTCAACAGTCCCAGCTCTTCGAGAGTCCCCATTGTAAATTGGGTGGTAACACCTTTATCCTGTAAATACAGCGGTACATATTCATGAATAGCTTCCTTTGAAATAACGACTCCCGCCGCATGAGTGGAAGCATGTCGCGAAAGACCTTCTATAGCTTTTGCAGCATCTATGAGATATTTGATACGTTCATCCCTGTTATAATCCAGCTTCAACTCCATATTAGCCTCAAGGGCCTTATCGATCGTCATATTTAAATCCATAGGAATTTTCTTTGCTATAGCGTCGACCTCCGCATACGGCATGTTGATGGCACGTCCCACATCACGGATGGCAGCCCTGGCTTTCATGGTTCCGAAGGTAATTATTTGGGCTACATGGTCACTTCCATATTTTTCAATAACATAATTGATGACCTCCTGACGTCTTTCATAACAAAAGTCGATATCGATATCAGGCATGGTAATTCTTTCGGGATTCAAAAACCGTTCAAAAATGAGATTGTATTTAATTGGATCAATATCCGTAATTCTCAAAGTATATGCCACGAGACTTCCCGCAGCGGAGCCTCTGCCGGGTCCTACCATGATGTCGTTATTTTTGGCGTAGTGAATAAAGTCCCATACTATTAAAAAATATTCTACATATCCCATTTTTTCAATGGTGCTCAACTCATATTCCAATCGGTCTTCTAAAGCTTTATCAATGGATCTGTATCTTTCCTTAAGTCCTTTAAAGCATAATTCTCTTAAATACTGCGCATTTGTATAACCTTCCGGCGCTGTGTAATTAGGCAGGTGTAATTCATTGAAATTAAAATCCACATGGCACATTTCCGCAATTTTTACTGAATTTTCAATTGCTGAGGGTATGTCATGGAATATATTTTTCATTTCCTCCGGTGATTTGAGATAAAATTCATCATTAGGAAACTTTAATCTGTCATCATCTTCTATAGTTTTTCCTGTTTGTATGCAAAGTAATATATCATGAACTTCCGCGTCTTCTTTATTGATATAATGCACGTCATTTGTGGCTACCAAAGGAATTTCTGTCTCTTCACTCATTTTTACTAGAAGAGGATTGATTTTAAATTCTTCTTCCAATCCTTGGTTTTGAATTTCAAGATAAAAATTGCCTTTCCCAAATATATTTTCAAGTTCAAGAGCTTCTTGTTTTGCTCCCTGATAGTCATCATAAAGCAGCCTGCGTTGTATGTTTCCGGCAAGGCATGCACTTAAAGCAATCAATCCGTCACTGTATCGCCTTAATAATGAATAGTCGATTCTGGGCTTGTAATAAAAGCCTTCAGTGAAGCCGGCAGATACAATTTTCATAAGGTTCTTGTAGCCTTGATTATTTTTTGCCAATAGAATAAGATGTCCCGGGTTTTTATCCTTTTCAACGTCTTTATCATACATAGTGCGCGGCGCCGTATAAACCTCGCATCCAATGATAGGCCTAATACCTTCCTGCAATGCCGTTTTATAGAAATCAACAGCACCAAACATAGTACCATGGTCAGTAATTGCCAAAGCCGGCATACCCAATTCCTTGGCTTTTATTATGATATCCTTTATTCTGGCAGAACCATCCAAAAGGCTGTATTCCGTATGTGTATGGAGATGTACAAAACTCATAATATCACCCTTTTAGTAGAGATTAGAGGTTAGAGGTTAGAGGTTAGGGGTTAGGGGTAATTGACAATTGTCAATTAATGAGGAAATTTTGCTTTCAGCAAAATTTCTTCCTTATCTTTCAGTTGGCAGTTATCAGTTGTCAGTTTTCAGTTCAAAACCAGAGACCAGTGACCCGAGACCTGAAACCCGAGACCTGAAGCCTGAGACCTGAGACCTTTCAAATTTTTCCCTGCCGGATTTTTTCGGCTATTTCTTCGATTTTTTTCATTCGGTGATTCACACCGGATTTACCTATAGGAGGCACTAACATTTCGCCCAGCTCCTGCAGACTGACTCCACTGTTTTCAAGTCTCAGCTCTGCAACTTCTCTTAGCTTATCAGGCAATATTCCTAAACCACGCTGCGCTTCAATATACTGAATATCGCTCATTTGTCTGACAGCGGTATCTACGATCTTGTTGAGATTTGCCGTTTCACAATTAACCAGTCGATTAACTTTGTTTCTCATTTCCTTCACGATTCTGATATTTTCTAAGTCCAGTAGTGTTTTATGGGCTCCTACGATGTTTAAAAAATCAACAATCTGCTCGCCTTCCTTAAGATAAATCACAAAATTCTTCTTTCGCATCACTATTTTTGCATTGAGCTTAAATTTATTTAATAAATCCTTGATATCTTCCGCCAGCTGAGAATTGTTTGTAACGATTTCAAGATGGTAAGCTTTTCCCGGGTCAGTTACCGATCCCGAACCAAGGAATGCACCCCTCAAATAAGCCCTTTTGCAGCATTTCTTTTTTATCAGCATTTCAGGTACGGAATAATCAATGTTCTGCAGACCATCCTTTTCCACAAGAATGCCTGTTTTTCTCAATATTTCTTCCGCCTTCATTTCCGATGTTATGACTAATTCATAATAATAGTGCTTTTTAAGCATTTTATTCTGACTGATTATGAGGTCCGTATGTATATCAAAATACAGCTTCAGCAGCTTTATGATCTTTCTTGCCGCCGCAGCGTTTTCTGTTACAAGCTTTATATTCATCCTGCCTTTTCCGGAAAGCTTTATTGTACCGCACATGCGTATAAACCCGGATATCTCTGCTAATTGACAGCATTTGTCTTCGGGAATGATACGCGATAATTCATTTTTTGCCGTTGATGAAAAAGACACATCTTCACCCCCCGTTTAACTAAGAACTAAAAACTAAGAACTAAGAGATACTGTAGAAATTCTGCTTTCAGCAAAATTTCCTCCTTCAATCATAAATCTTAAACCATAAATCTTTACTAAACTTTCACTTATGCGAAGCATACTCCCTATTCACTATTCCCTATTCCCTATTCCCTATTCACTATTCCCTATTCACTATTCCCCAAATATTTTAATGAATAAAGTTTGAAGTAGTAAGCAAACTAATTATTGATTACAAAAATTCCGGAGGTGATGATGATGGGAAGAAACCAGGATATCCAATGCAATGTGGACAACTGCAAATTTTACAGCAGCGGTTATTGCACGGCAGAACGTATTCAAGTAGATAATCAATATGGGAGTATGTCAAATAACAGTGACGACACAATTTGTGTTACTTTCCAACCCAAAACCAGCTGATTATCCTTCAGGCTTTGATTCATTCAAAGCCTTTTAAATATCAAGAGTTTTCTCCATTTCTATTTCTGCTTTGCGAATGATTTTCTTTTCATCGTCATATTTTGCCAGATCATATGCCCTCTTCATATGAATATATTTTGCTTCAACAAAGCCTTCTCTTTTTAAAGGAGTGCACTCCATATTTCTGGACTTCATTAAAAACCAGTGCACCGTCTTATAAACCATCTCGGTACGATTCCATCCATAAACATATTCATATTTAATATCACCAATATATTTAATAAGCTCGGCCTTTACTCCGCTTTCCTCTTGTACCTCTCTGACAGCTGCATGTCCTATATCTTCATTTTCTTCTACTCTGCCCTTCGGCAATACCCAATCTCCATTATATTTTCTTAATAATAATATTGCATTTCCAAAGACTACTATACCGCCTGCACTGATTTCCTGCTTCATAAACACACTCTCCAAGCAAATCAAATCTTTCTAATAATATTATCATAAAATGAAGAAAAACAATGATTATTGTCTAAATTTCTGTAATTCATCCTGAAACAGCTTCATCATTGAAATACTCTCATCCAGCCGGTAAATCCTTGCCGCATTACCATGGCTGTCATAATCGCATCCATTCCACCATATGGCAGCTTTTATTCGTTCATAGCGGGTAATATTTTGGAACATTTCTTTTATCCAAGCTTCTTTATCTCCGCCAATACTGCTGGAAGAAAATTCAGTTATCATAAAAGGTTTATTGTATAATCTGTCGTATAATGTGTATAATTCATCGTATATCTCAGTAAAGCCTCTCCATATTTCTCCTTGATAATAAGTACCGGTATTATAACCTGTCAAACCTACAACATCCACATAGGAATCTCCAGGATAATACATAAGGGCGTCATTCCATTTGAAATTCGGGAAGGATTTGTCATGAGGATTCCACACCCAAATAACATTGTCTACATTATTATCCTTAAATATTTTATGGATATATTTGTAAACTTCTTTATATATGAGCGTATCTTTAGAAGTATGATAAGCGGAATATAAGCACCAATCACCATTCATTTCATTATCAAGTCTGAATAAAACAGGATGCCTGAATTCTCTGAGCATAACAGCGTACTCATTGAAGAAAACATCATATTCGCCATTCAATATGTCGTACATAATATTCCCTTCCTCGGGAGTTTGCCTTATTGTCTGTAATGTTAATTCTACATATCTGCCGTCATTATATGCCTTTTCAAGAGCATTTTTAATTGCATCAATACCTTGCGATGACGGTAAATTTTGGTATCTTACTACACACTCAAATTTATAATTCAGCTTATTTTCAGTCTCGGTAAAATATTCAAGATAATCGGGTACCCTGTCATCAAATATTCCCCATGTCAGTTTATCCGAATCAACAAAATATTTTTCGTAAAATGCTTTCGTTTCATCATTCCAGTTTCGCGAGACATCATATTCGGGAAGCCTGTCCGTATAAGCTTTTCCTTTTTTTTCAATAATTTTCATACTGTTGATAATCTCTTTGCATTTAGCATCTTCAAGAGGTACAGTCGATTTAAAGAATATGGTATAGACCTGTTTATTATTCTTAAATATTTCCGCACACAAATAATAATTTTTATCATTTCCAACACGCGCAAGCTTGCTTCGACTCCATTTTAAAATATGGATACGGCTGCCATCTTTATTATAGGATTCTTCATATTCTTTTATATGATCCGCTTTATTATTGATAAATTCATTGGAATAATAGATATAGTTCCAGGCCGTTGCCGGTGTATTGTTCAAATCGTCGTAATATATTTCAATCTGTAATTCTTCATCGAAAATGACTGTCCTTACTTCGGAAAGATGCACATCAATATACATATGATTAGGATAATGAAGACTATAGCCATGGGGATAATCGGTATATTTATTGTACTGCTCTGAAATAGGAGTTATTATTTTAATATCGTTTTCTTCAAAATCCCTCACGGCACCGTCTGAAATTTTTCCATTTACAATATACACATCATTATTTGCTACAATATCCAAAGCATAGGCTCCTGTCGTACATAATCCTATAAGCATTGTTATTAAAATTAGTAAAATTACTGCTTTTTTCATAACTACCTCCAATTAAAACTGATAACTGATAACTGAAAACTGACAACTGATAGTAAATGTAGATTTTGTGCTTGCAAAACACAAAATCTTTCTTAACTCTTAGTTCTTAGTTATTAGTTTTTAGTTATTTTTGTTATCATTTCCGCTATTTTGTCTGCGTCATGCCGTATATAACCTAATTTAATGTCTGCACAAGCGTCTTCGTAAATCTGAATACCCTCTTTTTTTAGCTTTTTTGCTTCTTTTCTGGTTATATATATAGGCACTGCTCCGTCTTCTTTATATTTTATTAAAATATCATCAGGCATTTTTTCATTATTTACTATAATCGCATCTATTACTTTCTTTCCGGCATGTCTTTGAATAGCATGAATATGGTCTGAAACGGCATAATCATCAGTCTCTCCGGGCTGCGTCATGATATTTGTTATGTAGATTTTGGGGGAATTCACCTCCGTCAGGGCATCAACAATGTCATTTACCAATAAGTTTGGAATAATACTGGTATATAAGCTGCCCGGTCCCAGAATAATAATATCCGCATCTTTAATGGCAGGGATCACTCCGTCCAAAGGTGCAACCATAGAGGGTTCTATATATACTCTTTTTATTGGACTTTTACTTGACAAAACTCCTTTTGCAATTTTAGATTCTCCCTTTATAACTTCTCCGTTTTTCAGTTCCGCACAAAGTGTCACATCTTCCGCTGTTACCGGAATAACTCTTCCTTTGACAGCCAAAACATCATGTATTTTTGCAACGGCTTTTTCAAAGCTTTCATAAACACCTGTCAATGCGGCTATAAATAAATTACCGAAGCTTTGCCCGGTTAAACGGCCTTCTTTAAAGCGATACTGGAAAAGCTCCTGCATATCTTCTTCTGTATCTGCCAATGCCAATATACAGCTTCTGATATCTCCCGGCGGCAGCATACCTAAGTCCTCTCTAAGCACTCCGGAGCCTCCGCCATCATCCATAGTCGTGACAACAACAGTAATATTCGAAGTCAGCTTTTTAATTCCTCTTAATATAACGGATAGCCCCGTTCCGCCTCCTATAACTACAATTTTGCTGCCCCTTTCAAGGCGGTCTTTTTCTCTCAGCTTATAGCTCAGAAGCTCCGTAGCATTGGATATTTCAAGAAGAGACAACAAAGAACATATTGCCTTCCATACGGAAACAGCTACAATTAAAATGCCTGCGCATAGAATCACAAAATAAAAATTTTTACTGTTTAAATTCTCATTTAGAAAGGCGGAAATATACGGATAAATGCCTATACAAATCAAAAAACCGCCTATGATACCTATAATTATCCACCTTTTTATATAAATCCCCGGTTTAAGCCAGTCAAAATATTTCATAAGCTCCCCCATGCTATTTCAAATCTCTATGATGCAAAATCACTCTTTTCCCTTCTTGTGACAATCTGTTGTAGAATTCATTTGCCAGAACCACAGAACGGTGCTGGCCACCCGTACAGCCGAAAGCCATTACCAGCTGGGATTTTCCCTCCCGTATATAATAAGGAATGAGAAATTGTATTAAATCATAAGACTTTTCAATAAACGCCTTACTTTCAGGCCATTTAAGAACATATTCCTTCACCTTCCTGTTATTTCCGGTTAAGTTTTTCAAGCTTCTTAAATAAAAAGGATTAGGCAAAAATCTGACATCCAGCACAATATCAGAATCCAACGGAATGCCATTTTTGTATCCGAAGGACGTAATAGTAATAGTAAGATTTTCTACGTTTTCACCGGTATCGAATATTTTCTTTAATTCCGTTTTTAATTGAGCAGTCGTCAAATCGGAAGTATCAATAATATAATCAGCAATATCCCTTATTCCCTTAAGCTTTTCCTTTTCTTTCAAAATACCATCCTGTATATTTCCATCCTTGCTCACAGGATGTATTCTTCGGGTTTCTTTATATCTCCTTATAAGTACTTCTTCCGAAGCCTCTAAAAAGACTATCGAATAATGTATTCCTGTCTGCTTCAGTTCCTCAATGCCATTTTTTAAATCATCGAAAAATTCACCGCCGCGAATATCCATTACAAACGCAACTTTTTTGATATCATTGCCGCCAAGGGAGACAAAATCATTCATTAGCTGCGGCGGCAGGTTATCAATACAATAGTACCCCAAATCTTCCATGCATTCCACGGCTTTGGATTTTCCTGCACCGGACAGTCCGGTAATAATGACGATTCTCATTTCCTCACCCCTAATTTTCACTTATGTTTACGATCCTGTCCATTGGAATCCCTGCATCCCTTGCTTTTTGAAGTCCTAAGCGAAATGACCCTACTTCTTCAGGTACATGTGCATCGCTGCTGATAACAAATTTAACATTCTCCATTGCTGCTTCCTGCATTTCTTCACTTGTCATATGAATATGACTGTTACTGATTTCCATCAGAGTATCAGTATCCGCACATGCCTTTGCTATTTCTCTAATGAATACAAACTCCTTATAACCGGGATGGGTAAGTATATCAATGTTGTTATTGTACAGTGCTTTGACTATCGCTTCAGTGTTTTCTATTTTTAATTTTTTAAAGGGTCTGTTCACAGTTTTACTCAAATAGTTTCTTAAATGAATATATCCTGATCTTAAAAAATTGCTCTCAAAAATACCATAGTGGTAACCTGCAAGAACAATATCAAAGTATTTCATATCTTCTTCATTTATATCCAACAATCCAGATTCATGTCTGATATTTGCTTCAACTCCCAGTTTTATTTCCATATCCGGGTATTTTACCTGAAGAGCCTGTATCTCCTCACGCATAACTGCTATTTTATCGCGTTTTATACCGTAAGTAAGATGCCCCGGGCCATGATCTGTAATCGCTACGGCTTTAAGTCCTTTTTCATAAGCTACACGAACGTTATCTTCAATAGTACCTTTTCCATGGGAGTATATAGTGTGTGTATGGCAATCGAATATTAAACGCATTTTTCTCCTCTCTTCACCTCATTAAACAGCTTTAATATACTATATTAAAGCTTCTGATTATAATAGCTCGTTAAAATCAGCGCTTTGGGTAATTCAATCACTACCCAGAATTTTAACTTCCGGTTCAAGCATGACATTAAACTTTTCATTAACGGTGCTTTGAACAACTGCAATGAGGTCAATAATATCTTCGGATGTTGCATTTCCTTCATTAATTATAAAGCCTGCATGAAGCGGCGAAACTCGTGCACCGCCAAGAGCCAAACCCTTAAGTCCCGCTTCCTCGATCAGCTTGCCTGCATAATATCCTTCAGGTCTTTTAAAAATGCTTCCTGCACTTGGATAGCTTAAAGGCTGCTTTTTAGTGCGCCTTTCGGTAAAATCCTTCATGGTATTCTTAATGATTTCCATATCGCCGTTTTCCAGCTTCATTTCTGCTTCTAAAACAATATATGGCCTTTCTTGAAAAATACTATTTCTATAGCTGAATTTCAACTCAGCTTCTGTCAGCTCAACAATATTTCCTTCGCTGTCAAAGGCTTTTACCCTTTCAACTACCTGAGACATTTCACCTCCATATGCACCTGCATTCATTACAATAGCCCCGCCCACAGTTCCGGGTATACCGCTTGCAAATTCCAAACCTGAAAGTGCGTTTTGTGCTGCTTTAGCTGAAACGGCAGATATCAGTGCACCTGCTTGTGCAGTTATTCTATTTCCTTCTATTGATATTTTATTAAAGAATTCACTTAACTTTATAATAACACCGTCATAACCGCTATCCTTGACAATCAAATTAGTGCCATTCCCTAAGATATAGTATTTTACATTATGTAATTTACATACCGATATAACAAACAAAAGCTCATCTATACTCTGAGGCATAATCAATAAAGCTGTATTCCCGCCGACTTTAAAGGATGTATGCTCTTTCATAGGTGCATCTTTAATAATCCTGCTTATATCCAAATATTCTGAAATTCTATTATATGCCTGAAAAATACTCAATCAAAATTCCTCCGTTATATATTTATTTAACTATCAGTTTTAGATACCCGTAACTACCGACATTTCTGTTATCATGATCCATTTCATTATACCATGTTTTTATGCTATTTTTAACAATCGATAATATTTCACTATTATTTAATAGTTAAACGATAGTTGAGCAATAGTTGAGTGATAGTTTTATGAATTATGATTTAAGATTTATGATTGAATAAGTGGTTAGTGATTAGTGATTAATGGTTCACAGTCTCGGTAACGAAATCTTAGATTTCTACCTCGTTGCGTTTAACCTACAACGAAACGAATCTTCAGTTAGGTTATAAAGTGAATGTGGGAATTTGCATGCGTAAAATCCTTCCTTAACTGTTATCTATTATCTTTTATCTATTTCAGTTGCCTGAAACCTGAGACCTGAGATCAGAGACCTGAGACCTGAGACCAGAGACCTACGCCGGACGCCGGGCTCCGGACTCCGGACCTAATTCTTAATTCTTAGTTCTTACTTCGTATAAACGCATAAGGTCAGTTATTTCATCTGCTGACAAAGTATTTATTAATAGTTTATCCTTTTTCATATATAATTCTTCAAGCATTTTAAAATCACCATCTTCCTCATATATTCCATGAATGCCTTTCATCGTCGAAAAAGCATTAAATTCAGCTAATTTCAACTGTTCCTCACTATTAGTAAGAAAGTTGATGAATTTAATACACATTTCCGTCTTGCCTTTGTCTTCCTGCTTCATCACTCCGTAAGCCCGGCATGTACCAATAAGCTTCTGGTCATTTTCAGCTATAAGCGGAAACGGCTGATATTCACCCCCGGAACCAAAAACATACTCAATTCGGGCTAAATCCATAGTACTGCAAGCTATAGCCGAATAATTCCTATTTTCAAAATCAGAGTAAATACCGGAAGTTTCTTTAATGAGTTTTTTCCGAATCAAATGTTCAAATTCCGGATATTTTTCAAAGCATTTAGCTGCCATTAATAAGGAAGTATCCTTTATCTTAAATGGCAGTCCGGTTTTTTCACATAGCTGTGTCACTATATAAATCAGCTCCTGTCCGGTATTGATGACGACTTCTTCTTGGCTATTCAAAGCTCGTTTATTTAATGCAATTACGTTTAAATCCACCAACCTCGGTATTCCATAAATAATATCGTTATATATTACAGTACCTTTAACTTCTTCAATATATCTATCCATACTATTCATTTCAACAAATGGGTTTAAGGGCTCCAAAATGTCCATCTCCTGAATTGCCCTTTCCGCTCCGACCGGTGCAATATCAGGCAGAGTATTTGTTTCCGCGGCTGTTTGAATTTGGACTAAAGCCGTTGATATGTCTAAAGGCTTAAAATTAATAAATACACCTTTGTTTTCTTTTTCAAACTGCTTTATTTTATCAGCTATCCAGCTGTAGCGTGTGCCATCTTCTTTATTAAAGCTCGGATAATCCCAAATAACAATGATCCCCTTCCATGCTTCCTCTTCTTTTGCAGGAGTATCTATATATTCTTTATACGCTTCAAATGCAAAAGGCCCAGCTATTATAAAGAAAATACAGAAAACAAACAGAAAACCCTTTACTATTTTGCCGATATGCATATATTCACACTCCCATAATGAATAAATATCCGCTATTCATTCTTTTCTTAATGATTTTAATCATCTTGTCGTATTAGATAATTTTTTGCTGAATAATGATCGATATACCATCCTATGTTCAAATACCTCCATTGCACGCCTTTTTATCTTGATATAATTAATGGCCATATATTTTTTATAAGCCGTTTTGATATAAAAAAATTGCATAAATATAAATTTCTATGAATATTTATATTGATTCTTTTTTTTCCGTCTGTTATAATTCTATTATCCTAGCATGGGAATAATGTATTATTTACATACTATTAAAAATGAAATAGATATAATGGAGGAGAAATAAATGAATAAGGAAAAAGTTGTTCTTGCCTATTCAGGAGGTTTAGACACTTCTGTCATATTGACCTGGTTAAAAGAAGAGTACGGATATGAAGTTATAGCTGTATGCGTGGATGTCGGGCAGGAGGAAGACTTTGAAGCAGTAGAGAAAAAAGCGTATGCTACAGGCGCTTCCAAAGCATACATTTTGGATGTCAAAGAAGAGTTCATTACCGACTACATATATCCAACATTAAAAGCTCATGCCATTTATGAAAACGATTATTTATTGGGCACTTCTTTTGCCAGACCGCTTATTGCTAAAAAGTTAGTTGAAATTGCGGAAAAAGAAAACGCAAACGTCATTGCACACGGCGCCACCGGAAAAGGAAACGACCAAGTAAGATTTGAGGCTACCATACATGCATTAAATCCGGCTATTAAAATTATTGCTCCATGGCGTATTTGGAATCTGAAATCCAGGGAGGACTGCATCGATTATGCAATAAAACACAACATTCCGATTGCCCAAACTAAAGAAAAGATCTACAGCAGAGATCAAAACATTTGGCATATAAGCCACGAAGGCGGCAATCTCGAAGATCCGTGGAATGAACATAAAGATGATGTCCTTGTTATGAGTCTGCCGCCCGAACAGGCAAAAGATAATCCTACTTACGTGGAAATCGGCTTTGAAAAAGGGATTCCCGTATCCGTGGATGGACGTAAAACAGATCCTCTTGCTTTGTTGACGCTTTTAAATGAAATCGGAGGAGAAAACGGCGTAGGGACAATAGATATCGTTGAAAACAGGTTAGTTGGTATGAAATCCAGAGGGGTATATGAAACACCCGGCGGAACCATTCTATATGAAGCACATAAGGCTCTTGAAAAGCTTGTTTTAGACAGAGATACAATGAATTATAAAAATACCGTTGCGCTGAAATATGCACAGCTTGTTTACGATGGTCTCTGGTTCACGCCTCTAAGGGAAGCACTTGCGGCTTTTGTTGATTCTACACAGCAATACGTGACAGGTATCGTTCGTGTCAAGCTTTATAAAGGAAACTGTACGGCAGTGGCATCCAAATCTCCTTTCTCTTTATACAATGAAGAATTTGTTACCTTTGGTGCAGACGAAGTATATAATCAAAAGGATGCGGAAGGCTTTATCAATCTGTTTACGCTGCCAATGACTATCCGCGCTATTATGAAACAAAACAAAAAATGATGCTGTGCATCATTTTTCAGAGAATAGAGGTTGGAGGTTAGAGGTTAGTGAAG
>JAAYPU010000249.1 GCA_012519645.1 Clostridiales bacterium
ATTACAATCAAGACGATATTAAAACCTATAACGGTAAAAATGTTATCGACGCAGTTGACTATGAAGTTTATAAAGCAGATAATGACAAAGAAAAATGAAAGGATGTAAAAAATGGAACAGACGATAGGAGAAATAATGATTTCTGAGGAAGAGCTTCAGAAAAGGATTGCGGAATTAGGACATCAAATTTCTGCTGATTACAAGGGCGAAGATTTAATACTCATAGGTGTATTGAAAGGTGCATGCATGTTTATGAGTGATTTGATGAAAAGGATCAATAATACTTTAATGATTGATTTTATGGCTGTATCCAGCTATGGTGCATCCACTGAGAGTACAGGTGTTGTTAGAATAATTAAAGATTTGGATATCAGTATTGAAGGTGCAAATGTTATTATTGTTGAGGATATTATTGATACCGGACTGACGCTTCATTATCTTTTTGAAAATCTAAAATCAAGAAATCCAAAATCATTGAAGATCTGCACATTGCTGGACAAACCTGAAAGAAGAAAAGTAGAATTGACTCCGGATTATGTTGGCTTTGAAGTGCCTAATAAATTTATTGTAGGATATGGGCTGGATTATCAAGAAATATACAGAAACCTTCCTTATATAACCTGCTTAAAATAAAAAAATGCCTCCTAGTTTTGTATAGATGGAAGTAAAAAGCAGATACTAAGTCTATAAATAATTGAAGGAGGCTAGTGTTTTGAAGAAAAATAATCAAGACTTTGATAACTTAAATCAAAATGAAAGATCCAATTTCGGCGGCTCTAATGCAAAACCAGCTGTCGGGCAGGAAGCGGATCGAAATACTCCTGTACATCAATGGGATGAAACTCCATTTATCGATTTTGAAGAAATCAAAAAGAATTTTATTCACGCTGATTTGGACGAAAAAATCAGGATATATACAACCACCAGCGGACTTTCCGTAGAACAATTCAAGGAACTGTTAAGAGAGTTCCCCTTGCAGCATTTGGACAAGCTGGAAAGAGCTATGGAGCAATAGTGTTTATTCAGAAACAATGCCAAGAGATATCTTGGCTTTTTTATCTAGAGGGTATAGGAGCAAGCAAAGTTTTATAAATTCTGTATCAAATAAAAATCAATAAGAATAAAATTGCGGAATTTCGTTGAAATTTAATTATGGAATAGATATAATAGTAGCCATGAAAATAACTTTATTATTATAAAGGAGGGAGACTTAATGGCTAATTTTAAAGTGCCAGTTGGATTGTCCAACAGACATATTCATTTAAGTCAGAATGATATAAATGTTTTATTTGGAGAGGGTTACCAGCTTACAAAATTTAAAGATTTAAAGCAGCCAGGACAATATGCTTGTGACGAAAAGGTGGATATTGTCGGGCCAAAAGGAACTATCAAAGGTGTCCGTATATTAGGACCTGCAAGAAAAGAAACACAAGTAGAGGTTTCTATTTCAGATGCAAGAGCTTTAGGACTGGAAGTTCCTGTAAGAGATTCCGGCGAACTTGATAATTCTCCCGGAGTTAAATTAGTAGGACCTAAAGGGGAAGTAGACTTGGATAAAGGTGTTATTGCCGCAGCAAGGCATATACATATGCATACTTCAGATGCTGCACAAGCAGGGCTGAAAGATAAAGATGAAGTCAGCGTTTGTGTAGGCGGAAAACGAGGCGTTGTATTTAATAATGTATTAGTACGTGTAAGTGATAGTTATGCGTTAGAAATGCATTTAGACGTTGACGAAGGAAATGCTGCGCAAGTTTCTAATGGAGATTTATTAGAGATAATAAAGTAGGATTAAAGAATGAAAAAACTTGAAAAATATTTTGACCATACTATTCTTAAGCCTCAGGCGACTTTTAAGGATATAAAAAAGGTTTGTGATGAAGCTAAACTTTATCAATTTCATTCTGTGTGTGTTAATGGATGCCATGTAAAGTCAGCATATGAGGAACTGAAAGAAACTGATATTTTGATTTCATGCGTTATAGGTTTTCCTTTAGGAGCAAATGAAACTGAGATCAAAGCAGCGGAAGCACAGTTGGCTATAAAAAAAGGTGCTAAGGAATTAGATATGGTCATGAATATCGGAGCTTTAAAAGATAAAAGATATTCATACGTTGAGGAAGATATCAAAGCAGTAGTGGCTGCATCTAAAGGGAAAAGTATTGTAAAAGTCATTCTTGAAACATGTCTTTTAACTCCGGAGGAAATTGTACAAGCATGTAATCTGGCACAAAAAGCAGGTGCCCATTTTGTTAAAACATCCACAGGATTTTTAGGTGAAGGGGCTAGGGCAGAGCATGTAAAGCTCATGAAGGACACTGTTGGAGATTCTTTGGGGGTCAAAGCATCAGGCGGCATCAGAGATTTAAAGACTGTTCAGGAAATGATTGCGGCCGGTGCAGACAGAATAGGTACCAGTGCTTCTGTAGCAATTATGAAAGAATTTGAAGAATTACTAAAAGGCTGATGTCTTCAGGATCCCATATGGGATCCTGTTTTTCTTTATTGTAAATTGACAAATGTAGTTATTCTGAGTATATATTTAACAACTTTCAGTTATCAGTTATTTACACTCATTATTGAGAGGTATGGACATGAATCGGGAATTATTTGAAGACCTTGTTATTCATCAAGAATACATTGATGATAGTAGTCTTGAGGGAAAAGAATTCATTAACTGTCAATTTGAAAATTGTGATTTTACTGAGACGGATTTTTCATATTCACTTTTTGAAAACTGCATATTTAAAGAATGTAACTTATCATTGACTAAAAGTAATGAGTCGAAAATGAGAGAGGTTTTATTTAAAAATTGCAAAATAACAGGAGTGGATTTTTCAAAGTGCGATACCTTTATAACAGATATGAGCTTTGAAGAATGTCTTATTAGAAACTGTAATTTTACCGATTTAAACTTAAAGAAACGCGTGTTTTGTAAAAATCAAATATTAGAATGCGATTTTTATAATACGGAGCTTTCAGAAAGTGATTTTAGCGAGACTACTTTGACTGACACGGTATTTGAAAACTGTAATCTTACAAAAGCAAATTTCTCTGATGCAAAGGATTATCAAATACGTCCTTCAATAAACAAAATAAAAAAAGCAATTTTCACCATGCCGGAAGCTGTAACATTACTTAAAGAACTCGATATAGTCATTAAATAGGCATTTGCTAAAGCAAATGCCTTCCTTAACTCTTAGTTCTTAGTTA
>JAAYPU010000250.1 GCA_012519645.1 Clostridiales bacterium
ACTAACCACTAATCACTAATCACTAAAAAAATCTTGACAATGAAGAAGTAATATGATAATTTTATGTAAATAATCTTTAAGCCCGGTACAGAGATGCCGGAAAGGTGATAATGAAGTTAAAAAATTTGCTTTGTGTTCAAAGTATCTTTTTGGGTTATACCAGCCTTCCGGTTTTACCGGAAGGCTTTTTTGTATAATATGTAATATTGAAGGTAATGCTTACTTTAAATTCGTTCAGAGAGGCGAATAAGGGGTGAAATTATGGTTTTAAAAGGAAAACATCTATTAAATTCTACTGATTTTTCTGTTGATGAAATATTCTCGCTTATCTGTTTGGCTGAAAAAATTGCCTCTAATCCTGAAAAATATTCGGAAAAATGCAGGGGCAAGATTATGGCTTCTCTTTTTTACGAACCCTCAACGCGTACCAGGTTAAGCTTTGATGCGGCTATGAAACGCTTAGGAGGGGCAGTTATCGGTTTTTCAGATCCTGTTGTTTCTTCTCATTCCAAGGGCGAAACCATTGAGGATACTGTACGGACAGTGGAATGCTATTCCGATATTGTTGTCGTAAGGCATCCGGAACCATTCAGACCTCATAAATTAAGCCGTTATATATTAATTCCTTTAATAAATGCGGGAGATGGACCCAATCAGCATCCTACACAAACCTTGACTGATTTGTTTACAATATACCATTATAAAAAAAGGTTGTCCGGTTTGAAGATAGGATTATGCGGAGATTTAAAGTACGGACGGACAGTACATTCTCTGATAAAAGCCATGGACAGATATGACAACAATTCATTTGTGTGCATATCTCTTGATAATCTTAAACTCCCGGAAGAGATATCAAAGGAAATCAGTTCCGAGATAATTGAAAGCAGCGAGCTGGAGATATCCATGCATGATTTGGACATTCTATATATGACAAGGATCCAAAAAGAGAGATTTGAAACAATTGAAGAATACGAAAATAGTAAAGGCTGCTATATATTAACCAGAGATAAATTAGACTTTGCCAAAGAAGATACTATTATTATGCATCCATTGCCAAGAGTAGATGAGATACATGAAAATGTTGATGAAGATAAACGAGCTGTATATTTTAATCAGGCAAAAGCGGGTATGTATATAAGGATGGCACTGATAATGATGCTGCTGGGAATATCTGACTAACTAAAGTGATGTGAAGCATCAGTGTATGGTGTATAGAGTATGGAGTATAGATGTCATTGCGAGCGAAGCGTGGCAATCTATACAGTGGATAGGGCTTGGAGAATAGGGATGATGCTCTGCATAAGTGTATAGAGTATAAAGCAGAGGTTAGAGGTTGGAGGTTAGAGGTTAGTGGAGGATGAAATTTTGCTGATAGCTAAATTTCTACATTAAATCCTAAATCATAAATCTTAAATCTTAACTTATACTCACACTGTGCGCAGCACATATTTATACTCACACTACTCCGCAGGAGTATATTCACCCTGCACCGAAGGTGCATATTACGCTTATCAGCGGAAAGGAGCGTGTAGAAAAATGAACATAATAGATAGGCTGCATAAAAGAGTAATTGAAAGAGGACCTGTTTGTGTCGGACTTGACCCAAGAGAAAGCTTATTACCCGGATATCTGAAAAAGCAAGATATCAGCATGGGAGCAAAATTACTTGAGTTTAATAAAAAAATAATCGATGCTGTTGAGGGCCATTGTGCATGCTTTAAAGTCCAAATCGCTTGTTATGAGGCATTTGGTCTTGAAGGTATGAATGCTTATGCAAAAACAGTGCAATATATTAAAGAAAAAAATGCCATTTCGATTGGAGATATAAAAAGAGGGGACATCTCTTCAACTGCTGAGATGTATGCAAAGGGACATTTTGAAGGCGATTTTGAGGTGGACTTTATTACTATAAATCCTTATATGGGAAAAGATGCCGTGAGTCCTTATTTTAAGTATATGAAAACCGGTCAAAAAGGTATGTTTGTTCTTGCAAGAACATCTAACGAGAGCTCAAAGGATTTTCAGGAATTATGTGTAGACGGAGAGCCAATGTTCCTGAAAGCAGCTGAGCTTATCAATGACTGGGGCAAAAAATTTATCGGTGAAAGCGGCTTTTCAGCCATAGGCAGTGTGGTAGGACTTACCTATCCGGAAGAATTTCTGATGATAAAGGAACGTTTTCCTAAGATGTTCTATCTTATACCCGGATATGGAGCGCAAGGCGGTACGGGAAAAGATGCCGCAAAGATTCTCGGTAAGGAAATGTGTGGTGTCATAAATTCTTCAAGAGACATTATTGGAGCGCATAAAGATATTGACGAAACGGAATCCTTTGCAGAGTGTGCTTTAAAAGCAGTCAAAGAAATGAAGGAGGATATCCTGCAATGGGTATGATTTTGAAAAATGAAGAATTGATCAAGGATATATTTATGTTGGAGATAGAAGGGAAATACGAAGGCAAGGCGGGTCAGTTCTACATGATAAAAGTAGACAATACCCCGTATCCATTGCTTTCAAGGCCTGTCAGTATATTTGAGATCACTTCCAATTCAATAAAATTTCTATACAAAGTAGTAGGAGAGGGAACTAAAATTTTATCAGAAAAGAAAAAAGGAGATTCGATCAGCATAAGAGGGCCTTACGGAAATGGATTTCCACCGGTAAAAGGAAAGGTAGCCCTTGTAGGCGGTGGTATGGGAGCGGCTCCATTATATGAAACTGCAAAGCAATTAATGCCGGATCCTGAAGTAAATGTTGTAGATCTATATCTGGGTTTTTCCCATGAGATTATATTAGAAGATAGTTGGAGAAAGGTATGCAGCAGTTTTTTCTACGATATTGGAGGTATTATTACAGATTATGTAGATGTGTCGAAATATGATGTTATATTATCATGCGGACCCGATATCATGATGAAAAAGCTTTCGGAGCTAGGGAAAAAAGCAGGAGTGCCGGTATATGTTTCTATTGAAAGTCATATGGCTTGTGGTATCGGTGCTTGCCTGGCATGCAGCTGCCAAACGAAATATGGCAACAAAAAAGTATGTAAGGATGGGCCTGTGTTTTTAGGAGAGGATATATACGATGTATGATATGAAAGTGCAATTTGCCAATATAGAATTTAAAAATCCGGTAGTGGCTGCCTCAGGTACTTTTGGATTTGGAGAGGAGTACCATGAAATTTATGATGTAGGTGTTTTAGGAGGAATTTCTTCTAAAGGGCTTACTTTATCAAAGAAAGCCGGCAATACAGGGTTACGGTTATGGGAGACTCCCATGGGTATTATCAATAGCATCGGATTGGAGAATCCCGGCGTTGAAAACTTTATTTCTAATGAATTGCCGAAAATGAAAAGGTATAGAAACAGGATCATTGTTAATATTGGCGGGTCCTCAGAGGAAGAATATATTTCAGCGGTTGAAAGATTCAATGATGTGGATATAGATATGATAGAACTTAATATCTCATGCCCAAATGTAAAAGAGGGATGTATGGCATTTGGAATCCATGAAGACAGTGCGGGCAGATTGGTTAAGAAGGTTAAACAGATAACAAAACATCCATTGATTGTTAAGCTTTCACCCAATGCCGAAAATATAGTTAAAGTAGCCTGTGCTTGTGAGGATGCAGGTGCGGACGGACTGTCCTTGATAAATACAATAAAAGCTATGGCAATAGATATAAATAATAGGAAGCCGGTATTTGAAAATATATATGCGGGATTATCAGGACCGGCAATCAAACCTATTGCTCTAAGAATGGTACATGAAGTATGCAAGTCAGTAAAAATACCTGTCATGGGAATGGGAGGCATTATGAATTGGCAGGATGCAATTGAATTTATAATGGCCGGTGCGCATCTTATACAGATTGGCACCGTAAACTTTGTAAATCCGGAGGCAGGAAAAGAAATTATATCCGGCATTGAAGCTTTTATGAAAACAGAAGGTATTAAAAGTCTGGATGAGATAAGAGGAATTATATAATCGATGCGCAGCATCGGTTATATGGAGTATAGAGAATTGATAATTGTAAATTGACAATTAATGTTGAAATTTGCAAAGGCAAATTTCTTCCTTAAATCTTTAATCATAAATTTTAAATCTTAAATTACTTACACTTACATTGTGCGAAGCACATATTTACACTGCTCCGTAGGAGCATGCGCAGAGGAGAGTGATGACGATGAAAGCCTATTTATACTTGGAAAACGGTGATGTCTTTGAAGGCAATGCCTTCGGGTATCAGGAAGAAACAACAGGAGAAGTAGTATTCAATACCGGGATGACAGGTTATCAGGAAGTACTGACAGATCCGTCTTACTGGGGACAGATAGTAGTAATGACATATCCTTTGATAGGAAATTACGGTACAAATTTAGATGACCATGAGTCTGACGGAATAAAAGTAAAAGGCTTTATTGTAAGAGATAAATGCAATGATCCCAATAATTTCAGATGTGAAATGGAATTGGAAGAATTCCTGAAACAATCAAAAATACCGGCTATAGAAGGGGTAGACACCAGGGCGCTTACGAAAGTATTAAGAAATGCCGGAACGATGAATGGCATTATTTCTCTTAAAGAATTAACAAGTGAAGAAGTATCGGAACGCATAAAAAAATACAGCAATAAGGAAGCTGTGTCATCAGTCAGTATAGAAAAAAAATACACAATTGAAGGAAACGGACCACATATTGCCCTCGTGGATTTCGGTGCAAAAAGCAATATCATAGATTCTCTTCAAAGAAGAAATTGTAAAATAACCGTATTACCCTATAATACAAAGGCAGCAGATATATTATCGGGAGATTATGATTGCGTCTTTTTATCCAATGGTCCGGGAGACCCTATGGATTTGCCGGAGGTTATTGAGGAAATTAAAAAGCTGATAGGTAAAAAACCGCTTTTAGGCATCTGCTTAGGACATCAGTTATTAGCATTAGCACTTGGAGGAACAACTGCAAAAATGAAATTCGGGCATAGGG
>JAAYPU010000251.1 GCA_012519645.1 Clostridiales bacterium
TAAGGGATAAGACTATGAATGACATTAACAAAAAAGCCATGGAAGGCGTTATATTAGCTCATATAGAGGATTCTATACCTAATATCATGATAGATATTCCTGAAATATCTGCCTATTATTTCGGTCAGATGGTGTATTTCTTTGAAAAATCATGTGCCCTCAGCGGATACCTTCTGGGCGTATTCCCCTTCGACCAACCCGGAGTGGAGAAGTATAAAAAAAATATGAAAGCATTAATTGATAGATAATAGATAAAAAATAATAGATAATAGTAAATGTAAAAAACAGCTTGAATCAAGCTGTTTTTCGTCTATTAATATACTATAGATTTTGATAAGTGATTTTATATTATAAAATCTTCCGAAACTTTTATCTGTTATTTATTATCTTTTATCTAGTCTACAATGTCAGGCTTTTAAGATAATTCCGAAATGCTTCGCTGATTTCTTCCTGCTTCAGGGCAAATTCCACGGAGGCTTTTAAGAAGCCAAGCTTGTCCCCTGTATCATAACGTTTTCCTTCGAATTTATAAGCTATCATTTTTTGAGTGGAAAGCAGCTCTTTTAATGCATCTGTCAATTGGATCTCTCCGCCGGCGCCCGGTTTGGTTTTTTCAAGAATATCGAATATCTCAGGGGTAATGATATATCGTCCTATGATAGCAATATCAGAAGGTGCTTTATCTATAGGAGGTTTTTCTATTAATGTATTTACTGAATATGTAACGTCATCTATGGCACTGCAGTCTACGATGCCGTATTTGTCTGTATCCTCATTTGGTACTTTTTGTACTCCGAGAACAGAGCATTGATGCTTTTCATAGACATCCATAAGCTGTCTTAAGCAAGGCTTTTGCGAATCAATAATATCATCAGCTAATAAAACTGCGAAGGGCTCATTACCTACAAAAGTTTTTGCACAGTGAATGGCATGTCCTAAACCATTAGGTTCTTTTTGACGTACATAGTGGATGTTGACCATTTCGGAAATTGCGTGCACCAGATCAAGAAGATCTTTTTTTCCCTTCTCAAACAGCTCCACCTCTAATTCAATGGATTTGTCAAAATGATCTTCAATAGGCCGTTTATTACGACCTGTAATAATAAGAATATCGGTTATTCCCGATGCGATTATTTCTTCAACAATATACTGAATAGCCGGCTTGTCCACTATTGGGAGCATTTCCTTTGGCTGTGCCTTTGTAGCAGGTAAAAATCGTGTTCCGAGTCCTGCTGCAGGTATAACTGCTTTTCTGACTTTCATAGTTTACCTCCGTTAATAGTTAGTATATTATTATTTTATCAATAAATGCTTGTATTTTCATCAAAATATTGTTAAAAATTAAGATGAAGGAAATACGACAGAATATGAGGATATAAAATGAATAAAAACAGATTCACAATAATAGAAGGCAATAATCTGAAAAAGGATAGTTCAGACAGAAAATTTGTTTCATCCTATGCGACGGATACACGTCTGATGGGAGTTGTTGGCATGCACATACATTGGAAGCTGGAAGGAGAAGACTTCTATCAGCTTTTTCATTTTGATGCTGAGGAATATGGCTTTGATAACTATATAAGCATTCGCGGGGACAATATAGAAAGGCTTGCGGTTGAAAAAGCAGTAATGATGGGAGGCCTTGGCGGAAGGTATGTAAGTTTGAAAGAAAATGAGGCTATATATCTGTTTCAAAAATTTATGGCTATGAATTTAAAGAAGAACCTGCCTCTTCCGGAACCCAGAATAGAGTATGCGTTTTTGTATAAAGACAAAGTAAAATTGAACAATAATGAAAAAAAAATACTCATGAATAAAATAAGTGAAGAAATAGTATCTGACTATCAAGCAATCAATTATTTTCTTATGAGAGCCTTTTCTAAGGATGAAGAAGGAATGCGTCATCTGACAAACCAAAAGGAATTATCTTTTTATGGTGGGAAAAGCCCTGCAACACTTTTAAAGAATATAATCGAGGAGCAAAAAACAGAGACAGGGATATCCTATATCTGTGAGTCTCTCATTGAAGAAAATTTGAAATACAGAATTGAGATATCAGAAATAGAGGTCAAAAATATTAATGGAAAGGTCTATATATCAGATGCGCAAAAACGATCTGATTTAAAAGTATCTGCTACTGAAGCAGCACTTATGCTTAATCGTTCGGAATATGTTAATGTATATAGCATAGAGGATGTTCCTGACTTTGTTGAGATGTTTAAAGCAAAAAAACCTCAGGCACTTCATAATACGCATTCATCTGTAGATTTATTTACCGAATTCAATATTAACAATAATCATGTTAAAGAAAAAATATACATGTTAAATGGAGATATTTATGGAGTATATTGCGTTACGGAGTCAGGACAATTCATAGTAGCCGGATATGACTTGGATAAAATAGAGAAAATAGAAAGATATTTAGTTAAAACAGAGTTGAATGAAAATATTGCACTTATAGAAAAATTGGAGTTTAAGGAGTCTGTTCTATATGAATTTGTCAATAGCGGCTATGAAGACTTTTTTGATTTCCTGATGGACTTTTAATTAAGGTCTCAGGTCTCTGGTCTCAGGTGTCAGGAAAAGTGATTAGTGGTTAGTGATTAGTGATTAGTGATTGGGGCCCTCGGTCCTGAGTTCGGCGTCCGGAATATAACTGACAACTGAAAGATAAATGAAGAAATTTTGCTGGAAGTAAAATTTCAACCTTCACTAACCTCTAACCTCCAACCTCTAACCTCTAATCTCTTCAGTTAGTTAGATATTGTTTCAGTAAGATTTTTTCCTCCCACATAAAATTGTTTTCGGAGAAGGTGCTTATTGCTTCATAAATATTTTCCGGATTACCTTCGAATACCGCTTCTTTCAGCAGTTCAATATTAAAATCCCCCATTGATATCAGCAGACTTCGGATAGACTCCCTATTATCTGCGGTTACGGTATAATTATCAATATCTAATATTTGAGTTGCATAAACTCTTATAAAAGTATCCAGTGTCACATCATCGATCGGAGAAGTATTTTCCTGTGAAGTGGAGGGTATTGTTTCCTGTTTTGTGCCGGTGTTAAAAATCCATCCTGTTGTTAATAAAGTAATCAACAATAAAGTTAACAAATAAAATTTTATTCGCATATATTTCACCCTTTTAACCCTTTTAGGATTATTATGGGAATAATTCTTTTGAATTATACCTGAATAACTAAAAACTAATAACTAATAACTAAGAACTAAGAGTTAGATGATAGATGATAGATGAAAGATGAAAGTTAAGGAAAGGCGTTTTGAAATTGTTTCAAAACGCCTTTATAAAATACTATTTTTTGTAGTTTTTACTATTGAAGTTAATATCTTAGAAATTTCTATGCAATCATTAATAATATTTAAATCTTTATCTAAATACTCCGAAGCAGTTAACAATTCTATCCAATATTGTGTTTCCTTAGATTCTTTAAGAGCTATGTTCATTTTAGATAAAAAATCTTTCTTGCTTTGAGCATCGATTCCTTCTCTGATAATTGCACCAATAGCTGTTCCAGACCTTAAAAGTTGTTTAGATAATACATATTCTTTTTTCTCAAATACTAAGTGCTTATATAAATCAATAATTTTTAGAGAAAATTCAAATGATTTATTAGCGACAATACTATTATAACTCATTATACACTATACCCCTTTACCCCAATTATTTAATTTTCTTAAAGAAAATTTACCTAAACTTTCATTTTTCATCTATCATCTTTCATCTGAAAAAGTTAGTTCTTAGTTCTTAGTTCTTAGTTATTACCATACTTCCAGCTGTTCCTTATTTTCTATTGCATGCAGTAACCTTGCTTTCAGATGGGGTACATCCTTCGATATATCTGACAATAAAGACTTTATGTACTCTCTTTTTGTATTTTTATCTGCAGGGCAGGGACTTTTCACAATAGGAAGCCGGTGACGCCGGTGTATTTCAATGATATCCGATTCAAACGCATAAACCAACGGACGAATAACAGTGATGTCGGAACGGTCCATATAGGTGACAGGCATAAAGGTATGAATTCTGCTTTCATAAAACATACTCATGAACATAGTTTCAATTGCATCGTCAGCATGATGTCCCAATGCAAGCTTATTGATACTCAATTTTTTACAAAGCTTGCTCAAACGAGCCCTTTTCATTCTGGAACACATTCCGCAAGGATTACTTAATTTTTTTTCATTAAAAACCACTTCCGCTATATGAGTTTCCTCAATAATATGCTCAATACTATGCGTTTTACAAAATTCTGTTATGGGAGTTATATCAAAATCCTTAAACCCTAAAGTTAATGTAAGCGCTTTTATGGTGTATGAAACCGGTGAAAAATTTTGGTATAATCTCAGGGCATTTAATAGGACAATGCTGTCTTTTCCGCCTGAAAGCCCTACTCCTATAACATCCCCTTCATTGATCATATTAAAATTCATATCCGCTTTTTTCAAACAACCCAAAACCTTCCGCATTGAAAACACCCTTCCTATAACTAAGAACTAA
>JAAYPU010000252.1 GCA_012519645.1 Clostridiales bacterium
GAATTCAGAAATCAAGTTATTCATGGATTCAGAATGTAAAGACCAGGATGTCCAAAAATTCAGCAAAGTAACCTTACCGGCAAGATCATCAAGACGAATACCTTTTCCACTGTTATCTTCAATATAAAAATCCTTTGCCTTATCGCCTTCAAAAACACCTGATTCTTTTCCTATATCGTTTCCCTTGGAATCTATTATATTATCCTCTGCAACAGATTGACTTCCTGACGGATCCTCAGGTGTATTATCCTTAGAACATCCCGTATAAAGCATTACCATTGTCAAAATAAGTATGAATATCAGATGCTTCTTCATAAACAATCTCCCTTTGTCGGATTTCTATTCATCTAACAGTTCTTTAAATTCTTCAGGAATCAGTTCATCTATGTCTTCTTCGATATCTTCAGTTTCATCTTCTTTAACATCTAATCTTTCAACGCTCCCTTTATCGAAAGATACTATATCTGCGTCCAATTTTTCATCTTTGTCATCCGTAGCTTCTTCAAGTATGCGTCTGGCTTTTACTTTTTCATATAATACACAGCTTTCAACTACTCTGTATACTCCATCCTCAGTTCGAATTCTTTCTCCTGCTTCCGGAAGGTTTTTTCTCAATTGCGAATAAGTATCACTTTCGTACTTAAGACAGCACATAAGTCTACCGCAAATGCCTGATATCTTGGTCGGGTTTAAGGAAAGACTTTGCACCTTCGCCATTTTTATAGATACCGGGTCAAACTCTCCCAGCCACGTTGCGCAGCAAAGACTTTTACCGCAAGTTCCTATACCACCCAACATCTTAGCTTCATCACGGACCCCTATTTGTCTTAATTCTATTCTCATTTTAAATATTGCAGCAAGATCTTTTACCAGCTCTCTAAAGTCAACTCTTCCTTCGGCAGTAAAATAAAAAATGATTTTATTGTTGTCGAATGTGTATTCAACATCTATAAGCTTCATTTTTAAATCATGCTTTTCTATTTTTTCCTGACATATCTCTAATGCTTTTTTCTTATTTTGTACATTCTCCTGATGGTGCATGATATCTTTTTCAGTTGCTATACGCACCACTTTCTTCAGTGGCGGAACAATTTCTTCTTCACTTACCATCTTCATTCCTACGACAACATGGCCGTACTCTATTCCTCTGGCTGTTTCAACTATAACTTTATCTCCTGCATTAATTTCAAATTGATCAGGATCAAAATAATATATTTTTCCCGCTTTTTTAAATCTGACACCTATTACTTTTACCATGTTATACCTCCTGTATTTTTAGGAGCATGTTTTTTACAACGAAATTAAAGTTTAAATTCATATTCAAATCTTTTTTTGTATCCTCAATAATACGAACTATCTTTATCGCTTTTTCATGTCCTATTTTTTTCGTTTCCTTAATTAACATATTTAGGCAGTCTATATTAATAATTAAATGATTATTCCCTGAAACATGTAATATAATAATATCGCGGTACCAATATTCTATCATATCTAAGAAATCAATTGCATTTTCTTTTTGCTTCTCAAAAATACTTATCATCTCCCAAATATCTTCTTCTTTGAA
>JAAYPU010000253.1 GCA_012519645.1 Clostridiales bacterium
GAGGATTGCCCAAGGAATGAGCCTACAGCAGGCTGTGGCAGAGTTCACTTCTAAAGAATATTTTGAAACATGGTTTTCTTCGGTGAAGGAAGAAATGAAAGGTTTGGTTGAAGGTGAGTAGATTCGGTGAAAAAATATAAGGGCAGTAAGAAAGCGGAAAGTCAGTCTGTGAATAGAAAATTAGTGATTCCCATTTTCATATTAATATTGATGCAGTGTGTGATATTTGTGCTGGCTATTTTAGGGGCAGGGGTCATACGGGAATTGAGGCAGAATGCCTATTACAATTTGTATACAACTGCGCACAGCGCCCAAAATACCTTGGGTGATTATATGGAAAACAAATGGTCCAGATATTCTAATTATAAAGAAGTGATTCGTATCGCAAAAGAAGACTATGCATCTTACCTGCAAAATCCGGAGCAAGGTATGGAAATTAGCAGGCCTATGGCGGATGCGGTACAGAGCTTATTAAACAACAGCAATGTATCCGGAGCCTTTGTCATTTATGATGAAGCCGCGGAGGATACACAGAAAAAAACAGGCTTATTTCTAAGAGATATGGAGCCAGATATTGTTATTCTGGATAATTCTGATTTACGCTTGGATTATGGTCCACCAGAGATTGCAAATGAAATGCAGATTACCCTTGGCAACTATTGGAGGCACGCCATCCCACTGAATGAGGAGGAGCCAAGCAGCGATTTTTATTATGATATGAAAAAGGCAGTGATGGAAAATCCCCACCAGCCTGCTATGGATTTTGGGCGATGGGTTATACCTGATGGCCTTCAAGCAGATGCTGAGCCAAGCATTGCATTCTGCCTGCCTTTACTGGATGATAACCAAGAGATGTTTGGTATGGTGGGTATTAGTATTACAGAAAAGTACTTTCAGCACCTACTGCCCTATGATAAGCTGCCAGATGGCAGTGATATTGTATATGTGCTTGCCATGGAGGATGAAACAGGGATATATACTGCCTTGAGTAAGGGAAAAGCCATGTCTTATATGATACCCCAAAATGGCATCATTAAGTTAGGTAACTTGTGCTCGGATCGTAATGAGGTGTATGAATTTACTGGTGCCAATGGTTCCAAGAATATTGCAGCAAAAAGCTCATTTAAGCTATATCACAGTAACGTCCCTTTTGAGAAGGAAAAGTGGATGTTTTTGGGTATGATGTCCAAAGATACCCTATTGTTATTTGTCCAAAAATTACGATATGCATTATTTTTTGCATTCTTTTTAGCGATGTTGTTGGGCGGCTGGGGAGCAATTTTAATTAGTCTGCGTTTTTCCAAGCCTCTTCGGGTAATGGTGCAGAGTTTACGGCAAAGCAATCCCGAAAGTGAGATTATACTGCCAAAACTTGGAATTTCAGAGATTGATGAACTGGCGGAAGCTGTGGAAAACCTTAGTGCTGATGTGGTATACTCGGCTTCTCGCCTTTCTGAAGTGATACGAATGATGGATTTGCCAATCGGTACCATTGATTATGATAAGGATGGCAGTGATGTTTTTTGTACCTTAGAGGTAGGTGCGCTTTTGAATTTTACAGAGGCAAACCGATGGCGTACCCGATTAAAACGGAGTGATTTTGACAAAGAAATGGAGCGGTTCCATAATGCAATGGTGCGAGTGGAGCAAGGCGATAGCAAAGAGGGCGACACGGTATTTCGGGAAGTTCAGATACAGGTGAATTATCCTGATTCGGATTTTCGTTGGATTCAGTTAAAAATATTAGAAAATGAAGAAAAATACTTGGCTTTAGTACAAGATGTGACACAGCAGATGCAAGAGAAGATGAAGTTAGAATGGGAAAGAAATTTTGACTCCATGACAAACTTGTATAACCGCCGTTCTTTTCGGGAGACTGTATCCCAGATGTTGGAAGAAAGAGATATTGCCGTTGGTGCCATGGTAATGTGGGACTTGGATAATTTAAAGTTTATTAACGATACCTATGGGCATGACTTTGGAGATGCCTATATCATAGAGGCTGCCACAGTGCTTAGTTCCTTAAATTTATACGGTACCATTGTTTCACGAATGTCTGGAGATGAGTTTTTAGCATTTTTCTATGGCTTTAAATCACAGAAAGA
>JAAYPU010000022.1 GCA_012519645.1 Clostridiales bacterium
ACAAAGCTTATGATAGAAGAGATATTGCGGGATGTCTATACATCTGATAATGCCTGGTCAATTTCACTATTAAGGTATTTCAATCCTATCGGTGCCCATGAGAGCGGTCTTATTGGAGAAGAACCAAAGGGTGTACCCAATAACCTTATGCCCTATATTGCTCAGGTTGCTGCTGGGATACGAAAGGAATTAAATGTATTTGGTAACGATTACCCTACAAAAGATGGTACCGGAGTCAGAGATTACATACATGTAATGGATTTAGCAAAAGGGCACATTAAAGCTCTGGAAAAAATATTCAGCGGCACAGGAGTTCAAGCTTATAACCTTGGAACGGGTAAGGGTTACAGCGTATTAGACGTTATTAATACCTTTGAAAAGGTGACACAACAGCAGGTGCTGTATAAGATAGTCGGCAGAAGAGAAGGAGATGTGCCTATATTATATGCAGACCCTTCAAAAGCTAATAAAGAGCTTCATTGGAAAGCGGAAAAAGACTTAGAGACCATGTGCAGAGATACGTGGAACTTTATTATAACTAAGAAATAACAACTAATAACTAAAAGTTAAGGAAAGGTTTTGATGCAGCATGCATCAAAACCTTCTTCATTTAAAATATAAATGGAAGACTTTGTGAAACAAAGTCAACCGAAACTCTTAGTTCTTAGTTATTAGTTCCTAGTTAAAATAACGGGAGATGTAAAACATCTCCCGTTATTTTAAGTTTTCCGGATTTAACCCTTCCAGTACCGGAATTACAAATCTGCCGTCTTTCCGTATAAGAACATCATCGAAATAAATTTCACCGCCACCGTATTCAGGTGTTTGAATACATACCAGATCCCAATGGATAGCGGATTTATTGCCATTGGAAGCATCTTCATAAGAATTCCCGGGTGTAAAGTGGAAGCTTCCAATTATTTTCTCATCAAAGAGAGTGTCCTTCATAGGTTTAAGTATATATGGGTTTATGCCGATTGCAAATTCGCCTATATAGCGCGATCCGGCGTCGTTATCTAAAAGAGTATTTATTCTTTTTGTATCATTTGCTTCTGCTTTGATTATTTTACCTTCTTTAAATTCAAAGCGTATTTTTTCATATGTAAAGCCCTGATATTCAGAAGGCGTATTATATGAAAGGATGCCGTTAACAGAATCCCTGACAGGTGCGGTATATATTTCACCATCCGGGATGTTCCTCTCTCCGTCACATTTAAGTGTGGGAATGCCCTTAATAGAAAATTTCAAATCTGTTCCCGGGCCGAGGATATGTACTTTATCAGTTTTATCCATAAGTGCTACAAGAGCATCCATTGCTTTAGACATTTTATTATAGTCAAGAGTACATACATTAAAATAAAAATCTTCAAAGGCTTCTAAACTCATATTTGCCAGCTGAGCCATAGAATAATTAGGGTATCTGAGTACTACCCATTTAGTGTTGTTAACACGTTCTTCCAATACCGGGTGTAAAGTCTTGTTATACATATTGATTTTTTCCGGAGGTACATCTGAAAGTTCTGATGTATTATCAGCGGCTCTTATTGCAATATAAGCATCCATACCTTTCATTTGCGCCATTTCATAATCATTTAAGAATTTCAACTGGGATTCATTGCAATGCATAATTATTTCTCTCGCAATAGAGGAATCACGCATATCGTAATATGGGTAGCCCCCTACAGCATAAACCTCTTTTATTATCTGACGTACAAGGTTCTTTGAGGATTCGCCTGTAAATGAAATCAAAACCTTTTCGTTTTTTTGCACCTTACATGAATAATTTACCAGTATTTTTGCAAGCTTTTCTATCCTTATATCCATATAAATTTCCTCCTTGCGATATTATATTTTATAGTATCTATAATTATTATCAGATTATACTTTTAGAGTTTATTTGGAACTTGCAGCTTCTATCAGCATCGGGTTCAGCTCTTCCATCTGATTCTCTTTATTTTCTAATATTTGTAAAAAGGAATGAGTTAAATCAGGCTCAAACTGAGTACCGGCATTTTTTTCAAGCTCTTTAATTGCTTCCTCTTTGGTCAGGGCATGACGATATGGTCTTTCGGTGGTTATGGCATCGTAAACATCAGCAATAGCAAGAATTGCAGCTTCTGTTAGGATTTCATTTCCCTTTAAGCCTTTGGGATATCCCGTCCCATCATATCGTTCGTGATGCTGCTCAACTATTACTGCAATTTCCTTCAAAAAATCGACGCCTTCAATAATTTCCGCGCCTAAGGAAGCATGTTTTTTGATTTCCTCGTATTCATCGACAGATAGAGAAAAGGGCTTTTTGAGAATACTGTCGCTTATACCTACTTTTCCGATATCATGCAAAAGGGCCGCTATTTTAATGTTTTCTATTTTCTCATCACTTAGCTTAATATGATTTCCAAGCATTTCAGCATATTTCTGAACTCTTGAAGCATGCCCGCTGGTATAGGTATCTCTTGCTTCCAGAAGCTTGTTTAAAGCAGAAATCGTATCCATATAGGTGCTTTTTATATTTAGATAAAGCTTAAAGTAATATCTGGCAATGAGCAGCGGACCAACGAATAATACTACTACCCCGGCACCGTAGCTCATATAAGCTAATGCCAATATGATTCCGATAAGTCCGATTGAAAATAAATTAAGAAAAACACCTAGATAATTGTTTTTCCAAGTATAAAATATGCTTTTCCGATTATGCAACAGTACCATAAGAACAGAAAATAATACGGTGTTTATTAAAGCATATATAAGGATAGACAGAATGGTAGGGAATAAATTGAATTGACCAATGGCTCCGCCCGAGTGTAGGAAGGCTAAGCTCGCAATTCCGGCCGATATGATCAGACCTGAAATATTAAAAAGAGTTTTGTAAATTGGGGTTTTAAATATATATAAACCAAAATTCTTAAAGTCATTCAAGCACAATAAAAATGAGGATGCAGATACGATAATAGCCAAAAAAGGTCCGTAAATAATTATAGTGGCAAGAGCAACTGCAAAGCTTACAGAAAGACCTATGCCACTAGGAATAACAATAACTAAAGATTCTGAAACAGCAGCAAGAGCTATCCAGAATAGGATCGTGAATATATTAGGTAGAGCATAATTGTATGCAATATAAGCGGATAAGAATATTGCAACAACTGTTAGTATAATTATGTAACTAAGGACCTTTTTAGAAATATTCATAGGCATACCTCAATATATTTATCAGACCGTATGATCAATAAACTACCATTTTTTTATCTTATTTGATTATAAGCAAAATGGGATATAACATCAATAATTTTATCCTAATTGGCATGAATAAAGGCATCAGTA
>JAAYPU010000254.1 GCA_012519645.1 Clostridiales bacterium
ACAGCTTTTGACCAAATCTCTCCAGGTTCTTCCTGAAAAGTGGCATGGATTAAAGGATACAGATTTACGTTACAGACAAAGATATGTGGATTTGATAGTTAACCCTTCTGTAAAAAATACTTTTATCTTACGTTCAAAAATACTGAAGGAAATAAAAAACTTCTTGGATGACAAAGATTTTATCGAAGTGGATACACCTATATTAAGTCCTATTGCCGGAGGTGCCGCAGCACGCCCTTTTATAACCCATCATAATACTTTGGACATAGATATGTATTTGCGTATTGCAAATGAGCTGTATTTAAAGAGACTTATTGTAGGAGGCTTTGACAGGGTATATGAAATGGGCAGAATGTTCAGAAATGAAGGTATGTCCATAAAGCACAACCCGGAATATACGGCAATAGAAATGTATCAAGCCTATGCTGACTTTGAAGATATGATGGAGCTTACCGAGCAGCTCATATCTCAGGTTGCATTAAAGACCTTGGGCACTATGAAAATTCAATACCAGGAAAAGGAAATAGATTTAACTCCTCCATGGAGAAGAATGACAATGGAAGAGGCGGTAAAAGAATACACAGGTATTGATTTTACAAATATAAACAGCGATGAAGAAGCGATTAAGATTGCAAAAGAAAAGCATATAGAAAATGCGGATAAGCTTAACAGGGGATACGTAATCAACGCATTGTTTGAGGAATTTTGTGAGGAGAAGCTGGATCAGCCGACCTTCATAACTCATCATCCCGTGGAAGTATCACCTTTGGCGAAGCGAGATCCTGAAGATCCCAGAAGAACAAAGAGATTTGAAGCTTTTATAAATACATGGGAAATTGCCAATGCATTTTCAGAACTTAACGATCCCATAGACCAAAAAGAACGTTTTCTCTCTCAGCTGAAACAGCGTGAAAAGGGAGATGAAGAAGCACACATGATGGATGAGGATTTTATAAATGCATTGGAGGTAGGACTACCACCGACAGGCGGATTGGGAATAGGCATAGACAGAATGATAATGCTGCTGACAGATTCCCCGTCTATAAGGGATGTTATATTATTCCCTACAATGAAACCCATTGAGAAATGAGACTGCTGATAAACCACCATCTGCTTTGTTGCAACTCCTCGTCGGCGTTTACGTACGTTTATGTACGCGCGCACCTGCCTCGTCATTGCGTCGAGCATCTAACGATTTCTGAGCAGTCTCAAGTATGAAAAAATGCGAAGCATTTATTTCTCAAAATTAAGAATTAAGAATAAAGAATTAAGAATGAAGGTAAAAAGGTTTTGCGTATGCAAAACCTTTTATTTATTTAAAATAAGATTCTTAAGCTTTAGCTAAGAATCATCCTTCATTATTAATTATTCATTCTTAATTCTTAATTTCAACAAATTGAGATATCCATCTCAATTTGTTTATTATTTACAACAAAAGGGCAAGAATATATAATTAATAACATAATCATTGAATAAGGAGACGAGCCCGATGATAGATGTAAAAGACATATTTCTAAGTACTAAAGACTTTGTAGACAAGGAAATCAAACTGAAAGGCTGGGTGAGAACCCATAGAAATTCAAAAAGCTTTGGTTTTATTGAGCTTAATGACGGAACTTGCTTAAAAAATATACAGTTGGTTTATGAAGAAGATATAGCAAACTTCGAAGAAATTTCCAAGATTTCTATAGCAACAGCAATATCTGTTGTTGGAAAGCTCGTGCTTACGCCCGAAGCAAAACAACCTTTTGAAATAAAGTGTACAAGCATCAAGGTTGAAGCTGATTCAGAATCAGACTATCCTCTGCAAAAGAAAAAGCATTCCTTTGAGTTTTTGAGAGAAATTGCACATCTGAGACCAAGAAGCAATACTTTTTCTGCAGTTTTCAGAGTACGCTCCATTGCTGCCTTTGCCGTGCATAAATTTTTTCAGGAAAGAGGATTCATTTATGTGCATACGCCAATTATTACAGGCAGTGATGCTGAAGGTGCAGGGGACATGTTTCGGGTAACTACTATGGACCCGAACAATATTCCCAGAACAGCAGAAGGGGAAATCGATTACACTCAGGATTTTTTCGGTAAAATGACAAATCTGACAGTCAGCGGACAGCTGGAAGGTGAGTCTTATGCACTGGCATTTAAGAAAATATATACCTTCGGTCCTACCTTCAGAGCAGAGAATTCCAATACCGCAAGACATGCGGCGGAATTCTGGATGATAGAACCCGAGGTGGCGTTTGCTGATATAAATGATAATATGGAACTTGCTGAGGACATGATAAAATACATCATCAGGTATGTAATGGAGAATGCACCTGATGAGCTGGATTTCTTTAATAATTTCATAGACAAGGGACTTCTGGAAAGATTGCAAAACATTATAAATTCCGAATTCCAAAAAATAACCTATACTGAAGCAATAGATATATTGAAAAAATCAAAAAAAGAATTCCAGTATCCCGTTGAATGGGGAATAGATTTACAAACAGAGCATGAGAGATACATAACTGAAGAATTCTTTAATAAGCCGGTTTTTGTAACTGATTATCCAAAAGAAATAAAAGCTTTTTATATGCGTTTAAATGAAGACCAAAAAACTGTGGCTGCTATGGATCTTTTAGTGCCTGGTGTCGGAGAAATCATCGGAGGAAGCCAAAGAGAGGAAAGGCATGATGTTTTGTTGAATCGTATGCAGCAGGCAGGCTTACACGAGGAAGATTATTGGTGGTACTTGGAGCTAAGGAAATACGGCGGAGCAGTACATTCGGGATATGGTTTGGGCTTTGAACGGATGATAATGTATCTGACAGGAATGTCGAATATCCGTGATGTTATAGCTTTCCCGAGAACGCCGAAAAATGCGGACTTTTGATTAAGATGTAAAGCCTCTGTTTATCAGCTTAAAGAGTAAAAAACAGTATGAATTTTAATGCAAAAAAGGGAAGAATCTTAATAATCTAAAAATTGAAAAAATAATTTATTATGATATAATAAAAAAGTACTGTCTATGGATACAGAGAATCCAATTAAGAGGAGGTTGCAGATGTATGAAAGAATATACAAGTGACAATATAAGGAATGTAGCACTTGTTGGGCATGGAGGTAGTGGAAAAACTACTATATTAGAAGCAGCACTTTACTCTACAGGAGTTATTTCAAGAATGGGAAAAGTGGAAGATGGAAACACGGTATCCGATTATGATAAAATGGAAATCGAAAGAGCCATGTCTATCAGCACTTCGTTAATTCCTATAGAATGGAATAATGTTAAAATTAATTTTTTAGATACTCCGGGATATTTTGATTTTGTCGGAGAGACAATCTCTGCACTAAGAGTTGCGGGAGCAGTTGTTATTGTAGTAGATGCATCTTCCGGTGTTCAAGTTGGAACTGAAAAAGTATGGAAATATTCGAAAGAAAGAAAGCTTCCTACTTTTATAGTTGTGAACAAAATGGACAAAGAAAACATAGACTTTGAAAGCGTACTTAATGAATTAAGAGACAAATTCGGAAAATCAGTTGCGCCATTTATGATTCCGACAGGCGGAGAACATTTTACAGGCTTTGTCAATGTAGTAGATATGAAAGCAGCAACTTTTACTGATAAGGGTTATACAGATGCCGCTATTCCAAATGGTATGGAATCGAACATTGAGCCTATTAGAGAGATGCTTATTGAATCTGTTGCAGAGAGTGATGAAGAGCTGTTGGAAAAATACTTTGAGGGAGAAGCCTTTACACAGGAGGAAATACACAAAGGTCTTAGACGAGGGATTGCAGATGGAAGCGTTGTGCCTGTATTATTGACTTCTGCTGTTAAGAATAATGGAATAGCTTCTCTTTTGGACATATTAACAGAATATGTTCCTCATCCTAAAGAACATGTGGATTATGTTGGTGTTAATCCAAAGACAAACGATAAAGAAATAAGAAAATGTGATGATAATGAACCGTTTTCGGCATTAGCATTTAAAACTATAGTAGACGCATTTGTTGGTAAAATTACTTTGCTGAAAGTTATGTCAGGTAAGATAAAGTCCGGAACAGAAGTATATAACGCGACAGAAGAAAAAATGGAAAAGGTAGGAAACCTGTTTATACTCAGAGGCAAAACACAAATAGAAGTTTCAGGAGCGGCATCAGGCGATATCATTGCGGCATCAAAACTTCAATATACAAAAACAGGTGATACCCTGTGTGATAAAAACAAGCCTATAGTATATGATCCGATTAAGTTCCCGCAGCCGACTCTTTTCATGGCTGTTGAGCCTAAAGCTAAAGGTGACGAAGAAAAAATAGGAAACGGCCTGCATAAACTGATGGAAGAGGATCCGACATTTATAGTAGAAAGAAATGCAGAAACAAAACAAACCTTGGTCGGCGGACAGGGAGATATTCATATATCTGTCATTACATCCAAGCTTAAGGATAAATTCGGTGTTAACGTAGATATTGTAGAGCAAAAAATTCCATATAGAGAAACCGTAAAGGGAACATCTGATGTACAGGGTAAACATAAAAAACAATCCGGAGGTGCCGGACAGTATGGAGATGTTCACATCCGCTTTTCAAGATC
>JAAYPU010000255.1 GCA_012519645.1 Clostridiales bacterium
GAATATAGAGGTTAGAGGTTAGAGGTTAGAGGTTAGAGGTTAGAGGTCAGAGGTTAGTGATGGTGGGAATTTGCCTGTAGCAAAATCCTTTGTAATTTTAGGCAGATTATGATGTTTTTCTAATTAAAGTTTAAAAAAAAAGTTTTTCGGGTATTAATCTTTTAATTAATGCCAAGGGGTATCGGCAAAAATATTTTTATACGGAGGATGATATATATGTCGTGGTTTATTAATCAAAAAATAGCAACAAAATTGATTTTAGGATTTACTTTAGTCGCCCTTATTTCGGCGGTAGTTGGTATGGTAGGTATTATAAGCATGGGAGCTATTAACAAAGCAGATACTGAGCTTTATGAAGAAAACTTAATACCTATTGTTTACCTTAGTGAAATGACGCAGACCTTTCAAGAAGTGAGAAGCTATATGTATTATGCAATGCTTGCAAAAAATCAAGCCGAAAGGACAGATGCAATTGATAAAATGAATGAAAGAAGAGCTGCGTTCAGTGCTGCGTATGAAGCTTATGGAAAAATCATTGTTGATGATGAAGACAGGCAGATGTTTGATAAATTGACAGAAGCCAGAAAAGCATATGCAGAAGCTTACGGACAAGCGATACAGCTTATGGATGAAAACAGACTTGAAGAGGCAATAGCACTTGTAGGAGATAGCGGTGCATATGGCAAGGCGCTTAAATATGAGCAAGATGTTATAGCAGATATTATAACTATGCAAACAGCTCATGCGGACGAAAAAGCGATGAATAACACGATGACAGGTATGATAGCGACTGTTATTATGCTGATTATTATTGTAATAGGTGTTTTACTTGCAATTGGAATAGGATTCTATCTGAGCAGATTCATTAGCAAGCATTTGATTTATTTGAAAGATGCATCAAATAAGCTGGCGCTCGGAAATACAGATATAAATATTGAGCATTTTAGTAAAGATGAAATTGGAGATCTTATGGAGTCATTTTCTAAGATGGTTTCAAATATAGAAGAGCAGGCAAGAAATGCTCAAAAAATTGCGCACGGAGATTTAACCATTGAAATTCATCCTAAATCTGATAAGGATATATTGTCATTAAGCATGCAGCAGGTCATAACAGAGCTGAGAAAATTAATAGATGAAGTTAACGGACTTACTATGGCAGCGGCAGAAGGAGAACTTTCTGTAAGAGTTGATGTTGAGGCGTTTGAAGGTGGATATAAAGAAATCATTAAGGGAGTAAACAATACTCTCGATGTAATTGTTGAAACCCTTAATGAAGCAGGTGAAGTATTAAAAAACATTTCTGTAAATGACTATACAAAAGGGATGTCTGACGTATATAAAGGAGATCTAAAGGATTTTGCAGATTCCATAAACGATGTAAGAAGTAGGCTCCTTTCCATACAAAGCTTGTTTGAGGACTTTGCTTCCGGAAATACAGAACAGCTTGAAAAATTTGAAGCTATAGGAAGAAGGTCCGAAAATGACAAATTGATTCCGGCAACTGTTAAATTGATGCACACCATCAGAAACCTGATCCATGAAGCAAACATGCTGGCTCAAGCTGCTGTTGACGGAGATTTAAGTGTCAGAGGAAATGTTGATAAATTTGAGGGCGGTTACAAAGATATTATTATTGGGATGAATAATACTATGGATGCAATTGTAGAGCCGATAGAGGAAGTATCACGGGTTCTTCAGCAGATGGCTGAGAAAGACCTGACAGGAAATATAAAAGGTGATTATAAAGGTGAGTATGCGAAGATAAAAGATGC
>JAAYPU010000256.1 GCA_012519645.1 Clostridiales bacterium
ATTTTCTTCCATTTAGCGAACGTGTGAGAGTATCTAACCGTGCAACTATAGATTTACCGTCTACAGAATGGATATACGGAAGATTTGAAGGCGAAAAATTTAATAATGCAGTTAGAACTTTTTTAATAAGTGAATTAGAAAAGCTTGGTGCTCGCGCGATAGCACCCCAAATTGATCCACGCTTTGCAGTAAAAGGTTGTGCCAGCCGTTGGTCAGAAAGACATATAGCCTACATCGCAGGATTAGGTACATTCAATTTGTCAAAATCAATGATTACGGAAAAAGGCTGTGCAGGAAGGTTTGGAAGTGTTGTTACAGACTTAGAATTACCGCCTACATCACGACCTTATACCGGGTTATATGATTATTGCAATAACTGTGGCGCATGTATCCCTCGATGTCCGGTGGATGCTATAACGCTTGAAGACGGAAAGAGTCATCCGCCATGTAAAGTATTTAATGATGAAATGCTGGAAAAATTTAAGCCTCGTTACGGCTGCGGCAAATGTCAGACAGGCGTACCATGTGAGCATGGTATTCCTAAACAAATAAAAAAATAGAAACTTAAAAGCGTATCACTGACTCAGCGATACGCTTTTTTATATTCTTATTTATTCACTTTCATCTATTTCATTATTTTCTTTCTTATTCAATTTTTCCTGTATTAGTTTGTATAAAAATTTGATGTCCATATCGATTGATCTGTGCCTGATCTTTTTCACATCAAAGCGAAACAGTGTAAATGCAAACTGTACGAAAAATCCTGTCGTAGTTGCCATAATTACGGTTCCGATCCCAAGAGGCCCCCCCAACAAGTAACCTATTGTAGCTACGGCCATTTCGATGGAATTTCTTATAAGCCGGACAGATTTTTTCGTCTTTTTAGTTAACCCGACCATAAGTCCGTCCCTGGGCCCTGCGCCAAGGCCCACACTCAAATAAAACCGTGAACCTACTCCGATAACAAATAACCCAAACAGCATGGAAATAAGCCGAAGCAAAATATTGTCAAAAATCGGAATGAGATGATAATGCCTGATAAAATCGACGATAAGGCCTATGCATATAATATTGAATACCGTCCCCCATCCTACTTTTTCACCCAAGAAAGTGTTTATTACGAGCAGCAGTATGCCTACATAAATACTTGCCACGCCAAAAGTAATATTAAACTTATTTGCCAGCCCCTGATGAAGCATATCCCAGGGCGCCATGCCTAAATTTGCATTGATAGTCATTACGATACCGACAGCATACAAAGTTACGCCTATAAATGCATTTGCCGCAGTCCTTATTGCATATTTGATTATCATACCCATTTGAGTCATTTATCCCCCTCCGAAATCTTAAAAAATACTTATTTCCCTTATTAAAATCCTAACATAATATTCCCTTAAGAGTATCTATGAAGTACCCCATCTCTTCATCTGTACCAATAGATACCCTCAGATAATTATCTATTCTCGGTTTATTGAAATAACGAACTAAAATGCCGTTTTCTTTCAGCTTTTGAAATAAATCCGCTGCCTTAAAGCTCTTATGAGAAATAAAAATAAAATTGGATTTAGAATCCAGAACCTTAAATCCTAATTGAATCAATTCAGCAACAGTATTATCTCTTGTCAGGATCACTTTATTCCGCGTTTCTTCAAAATATAATGTATCCTTTAGGGCAGCAATTGCACCTGCCTGTGCCAATCTGTCGATAGTATATGAATTAAAGGAATTTTTCATCCTTTCCAATCCGTCAATAAGTGTTTTATTCCCAAGGGCAAACCCAACACGGAGCCCTGCCAAAGAACGCGATTTTGACATCGTATGAATTACAAGCAGGTTAGGATACTTTTCAATATACTTTACAGCAGATATTCCCCCAAAATCAATATAAGCCTCATCAATAATCACTAAACTGTCTTGGTTTTTCTTAATAATTTTTTCAATTTCTTCGATATTTAAAAATATTGATGTCGGCGCATTAGGATTTGGCATGATAATGCCGTCATTTTCCTTTAAATAATCCGCCGCATCTATTTCAAAGCTGTCTGAAACAGGGACTTCTTCATAATCAACATTAAAAAGATTTGCATATACCGGATAGAAACTATAGCTGACATCAGGAAACAGCACTTTTTTACCGCTATAAAAGGCTCCAAAGCAAAACGCCAATATTTCATCGGAGCCATTTCCGACAAATATTTGTTCTTTTTTCAATCCATAGTATTCTGCAGCCGCAATCTTCAAACCCTCACAATCAGGATCAGGATACAGCCTCAGGTCTGCATTTGCGGCTTCCCTTATGGCTTCTATTACTTCGGGCGACGGAGGATATGGGCTTTCATTGGTATTAAGCTTAATATATTTCTTATCCTTTGGCTGCTCACCCGGAACATAAGGTTCTATGTTTTTAATCATATCAGAAAAAAACCGGTTCATGTTCATCGTCTCCATTAACATTATCATTAATTGATTATATCTTTTTATATCATTAAATTCAATTAGATTAGAGAAAAGAGAAAAGAGATTATATTTAATCTCTTTTCTATCATCCATGTTCGAACTCGAAACACTAAACACTAATCACTAATCACTAATTACTAATCACTTTTC
>JAAYPU010000257.1 GCA_012519645.1 Clostridiales bacterium
CAATATCCTCATCTTTCATAGCTAAAAATTCATCTGTTCCTTCCTCTCCGTCCCTGCCGACTATTCTCTGCCTATCGAACACAGTAATTGGTGACCAGGCAATATTTCTTTCTAAGTATAATAATGGCCTGATAAGCGTTTTTGAGGATTGTAATGGCAAAGGGGATGCAAATAATCTGGATACTATCTCCTGTTTAAAGTTAAAAGAATCTATACCTACATAATACAGGGACTCCTGGGCAGATTGTAATGTGGTATTTTTTAATTCTAAACTTTTATGCAGCAGGTTCCTGTGCAGTCTGTGTACCTCCCCGAGTTCTTTTTGTATTTTGACTATATACTTATATGCTTTTATGTCCTTTTCATCTTTGATTTCATAAGCCAGTGCCTTCTGTGTTTCATCCGTGAAATCTTTTAATTCATCAAATTGTTCACCTTCCCTTTTGAGTCTGATATTTATATCCTCAACCAAATTTTCATATCTCTTATAGGTTTTTTCGGATAAAATATTTCGCTGAATTTCATACTTTATTTTAATTATTCTCCCTTCCAGATTTTCAACATCTATACGCATCTCGTCTATCTGTCTGAGAGCACCTACAAATTCCCCTTTTTCCAACTGTTTGCGCAAAAGCAGTTGATTGATAGATAATTGAAATTCACTAAAATACTCCTTTGTAGCAAATACCAGTTCCAGACCCTGATCATCCAATGTATAGTACTGGATATTTGATTTTATATCGGATTTGGAGGCCTTCAAAATAGAATAATCTGCTATTTCATCTTCCCTGGTTTCCCAGTTATAAAACCGCACAAAATTTCTTTTCCCTCCCGTTGGTCTGAAGGAATCTATTATAGCCCTCGCAACAGTTTCAAAACCCTTATAATCCAAATCTATCTCGCCTTCATTGATTTCACTAAAAAATTCAGCCAGTTGCCGCACACCGGTTTTTTTATTCCTCATCAACATATTTTCAAAAAAGAAAAGAAGGGCTAATAATCCGAGACTGAAAAAATCTATGTACCTGCCGCTGTTGTCCTTAGTTTTTTTATTATCGAGTTTATAAAGACAGTCAAATAAGGCTAATCTCTGTATCCGTTCCCTATAGTTTTCTGTAATTGATTTTATCTTATATTCCATCAAATTTCCTCCATATTTCCCCTATTTCATCTTTTCTAAGCCCCTCTTGCGGATAATAATATCTCTGTTTTAACAGCATTTTAATTTTGTTTCCCTCTTCATTCGAAAAATAATCTATAAAATTCTCCAATGCACCCACATTTTCTTTCTGATTTTCTTTGCCCTGTGCAGCGAGTTTTTCCAACAATTTGCTGTAAAAGGTTACGGCAGGGATTATATGCCTCTTTTCATTCAATGTATTCCATATGGATATACCCTCGTAGTCAATATCGCCGAAATAAAATAATTTGTGTTTTTTATTTTTTAATCCCAGCTGTTTTTCCAGCATAATGATATTGGACACTATCTTCCAACCTGAACCGTATATAAGGGAAGTAAAACATGTCTGATCTAAACTGCTTAGAAAATCATAAAATGTGGATTTGTTTTCGATTATAATATGCTTATTGATGGGGTTATTTATATTCTTAGGATTGATTGCAAACATAAGCGGGTCTACATTGCGGGAAATTTTTAATTTGTTCCAGATACCAAGTCTTTCGAGCAAAACTTTTCCGCCTTTTTCATCTATCCATTTTTCGTCCCCCATTATTTCATAGGACCTTTCCGGAGAAGGAGCTTCACTATTCGGAAAACCTATTTCTTTGACGTAGACATCAATTAACTTTATATACTGCAGATCCCTATTCCATTCATGTTCACTAAGAGAAAAATAGCTTTGTAGATTGATGTTTTCATCTGCCCTGAGTTTAAATGTTTGTATTTGATTTATAAGTTTGTCTTTGAAATATGATTTATTTATGCGATAGGTATTATAGAGTGGAATAGATTTGTTGTTTGTTTTATGAGATTTCACGGGTATTAATATATTATTTTCTTCCAGGGATTTTATTGTTTTCGCAAAATCTCCGTAACTTATATCACCTGTGAAAAGTTTTTCTATTTCTATAAGCGGAATTTCTTTGTTTTTGCGAAATTTTAAATATGACACTATTTTTTTATCCAATTTACTCACCTTTTTTTATCACTTTTAAATTCTATTGTTAAGGTTTCTTTTTTAGGTATTATCTCCATAAAACACCTCCTAAAGGCATTTTAACACACATGCGTTATTTTGTAATCTAATAAAACGCACGCGTGCGTTTTATTAACATTTTATAGTCCTTCTGTTTCTTTTTATTATATAACATCCCCTGCACCTCCCACTATTTTTAAAAATAAGTTTACTGCTTGTCTATATGAAAAACCATGGAAAAACCATGGGGTCAGGTTCAATGGTTCTTTTTTAAAAAAACCATGGGGTTAGAAAAAGATATGGGGCCATGGGATTGGATACCGCAGTTTTTTTATTTTTTCCTCAATTTTAGTGCATACTAATTATTGAGGTGATTTTTATCGGAACGACATGCATACTGATACTGATATTTGTAACAACTATATTAGATACGATATTAACAGTAGCGGGAATAAAATTGGGTTATATTGAAGAAGCAAATCCGTTACTCGCAAATGCATTTCATAATAATCCTGAAATATCTGCTATATTAATAATATTGCTTATATCTCTTATATTGTGTTTCCTTTATAAAGTGCAGCATAAAGTAAAATGGATGAAAACTCCCTTAGCTGTTATATGTTTACTGAAAATTGCCGTTCTTAGGGCCCATATGGGCTGGATATATTTGATTATAAAAGCGGCCGAGTGAAAGACAGACGATTATTTCAATAGAATAAAAGAACCAGGGGGTCAGGTACAGTGGTTCTTTTATGCGGAGAACCAAAGGAGCCAAGATGTCTGACCTAGTGGTTCTTTTATTTGTTTAATATGTTGTATAGGTCCTCTAGAACTTTTTTTGCCTTACCCTCTATTGTCAAATCAAATTTATGGGCCCTTTCTCTTATATCATCGTTGATGTAAACTGTTTTTCCTCTTGCAAGCCTTGGGATTTTGTTAACCGGATAAACCTCTAAACTGGTTCCGATAACAATAAGAACATCCGAATCCTGTACTTTATCCAGAGCCTTATCCCAAACATCCTCAGGCAGAAGTTCCCCAAACAGAACTATATTAGGTCTCA
>JAAYPU010000258.1 GCA_012519645.1 Clostridiales bacterium
AAACTAAATGGCAAAAGGCCCTGTGATAATTTTTTTTCTGGCAAACCACAATTATGTTTACCGGAAAAGATTGATTAAATAACTAATATTCTATAGGAGATTGTTAACACATCTCCTTAAGAATACAGTTTATGGTTAAGGTTTAAGGTTTAAGATTTATGATTTATGATTTATGATTTATGATTTATGATTTAAGGAAGAAATTTTGCTTTGGCAAAATTTCCACATTAATTGTCAATTATCAATTGTTAATTATCAATTCCCTCAAATCTCTAACCTCTAACCTCTATGATTAAGCTCTATTTATTATAAATTCAAAAGCCAAATATAGCAACCTTTTAATAAAAAAAGTGCCTATATTTTTTGAAAATATAGGCAAAAGGTATATATAAATGATGATAAGATTGGGCTAAACAAAAAAGCCTTTGGATCTTGTAAAGGCTTTTCCTTGCATAATAAAACTTCCCCTTCGGGAGCTGGCTGTCATACACATTTTTGTGTTTAGACCCTATAGCTTTGCGTCCCTGCCTTTCGACAGGTTTGCCATTATCGCCGGAAAGCCATCCAACATTTAAGTATTATATTTTGACAATATAGTACCATTAGGATCATACCATGTCAATACACTCACAGGAATATTTTTACATTTCGCTTACTCTCTTAAAATGCAATGAAGAACCATTCTTTTATTAGCTATTCGTATAGGGTGGCAAGTAATTAAAGTCAACACCCTATCCTTCTCATTTCTGTTTAGTACGGACAAATCATCGGGCGCAATGATTTTTTTATGATATACTTCATAAATAAAGCTGACACCTTCAAAACCTATTTCGACTTCATCGCCGATCTCGATCTCATTCAAGCGATTAAACATCTTCCCGTATGTATAGCTCCTATGCCCTGTTAATACACAATTCCCGATTTGTCCGGGATAATCACTTTCAACAATATGCCCCGCCCCTAAATCAAGGGCTGAATCATCGATTCCCTGTACAATAGGCATGTTTAAATTTATTCTGGGTATATGGATCGTCCCCATGACTGCTCCTGCTTCCCATACCTTTGAATAATCTATCTGCGGCTCACTCGGTTTTTCTATATGCGTAGGATATATACCTAAAATAGATCTTAAACCTTGATGTACTGCCATTGTATTCTCAGCAGGTCCAACATTATAATAATTTTTGATTGCATATTCTTTTTTTAATTCTGTATATATGTTTTTACATATTGGAATTATTGATAGCACAATGCTGATAGCGAAAAAAAGTATAGCAATTTTTTTGTTAGAAATACTAATCACCGCCTAATGGTTTTTTTAGTATTTCTATTATAATTAAAAGGTTTTGAGAATTATGTCTTATTATGATATAAAGAAAAAAAATCACTATTTTATATTAGTGATTTTTATGATATTTCTATTGTACTATTATATTTCTCTTAAACCATTTCCTTGAGAGATTCTCTAAAAAGCCTTCCTGTTTCATATCTGAAAGTATTTTAGTTATTTCATTCTTTAAAGCCACATCGTCTTTTCTAAAAACCAAACCGTGTAAATGACTGTTTATTTCTTCATTTATGATCCTAAACTCTGAAGGCTTTTCGATCAATAGGAATAAGGCGAAGGGTTCATCCACTACAGCCGCATCCACTTCACCGATACCTAAAGCTGTAAGTAATTTTTGGTTTGTTTCGTAAGCAACGACTTCTTCACCGGCTTCAAAAAAACTCTCAGCACCGCTATCAATTACAGTCCCTATTTTTTTACCGGTCAATTCATCTTTGCTGTTTATATCGGAATTCTTACGAACCATAATTATATTTCTGCTTTTTATATAGGCATCGGAAAAAGAAAAAACTTCTTCATTTTCCGATGTGATCTTATAACCATTCAGAATGTCTATGGCTCCGCTTTGCTGCTGTGAAATGGCAGATTTCGTACTATGTACGGTTTCTACTTTTAATTCTACGCCCAATCGTGAAGAAACTTCCTGCATAAGTTCCAAATCAAAACCTGCTGCTCCGCCGTTTCTGTCTAAATAACTAAAAGGCGGCTTGTTATCATCCAATCCTATGACCATGTAACCTTTATCCATGATATTTTTTAAGGAAACATCTTCTTTTTCTACAGGTATTTCTGCTGGTTTTTCCTTGCAACCCACCAGAATAATGCCCAATACCAATAAAGATATCGCTATTAAGTATGTCTTTTTAAGCATGAGAAAGCCTCCAATATCCAGATATATTGTTAATTATACTTTATCCCAAAACCATTGTAAAATACTAATTAGTGGTTAGTAATTAAAGATTAGTGGTTAGTGGCTTTGCCAACTGGCAACTGAAAGTTTTAGTTTGAATTTGACAAAGTCAAATTCTTTCATTAACTGTTATCTATTATTTATTATCTTTTATTTATTCTTCTGACGCCTGACTCCGGACCAATCACCTGCGACCTGAAACCCTAGACCTGAGACCTACTTCGGACTTCGGACCCCGGACTGATGCTAAGCGTCCATACTCCATACTCTATACTCCATAAACTGATGCGCAGCATCATATAAGCCTCATCACAGCCGCCATCCTGCCGGTGCTTCCTTTGTCACGTCTGTGGGAGAAGAATAAATCCTTCCGGCATACTGTACATTCTTGTGATATTAGAATATTTTTTATGCCTTCATCCTCTAATTGTCGCTTAATTAACCCCTTTAAGTCAATATGATATTTTTCATTAGAAGTCTTTTTAGCGTATTTTTCTAAATAGAAAAATTTTTCTTTGAATAGCGCATACACATCTTCGCCTATCTCAAAGCAGCAATACCCTATACCCGGTCCTATACAGATCTGCAAATCCTGCTGCCGGCTTTTGTATAAAGCCTGCATTTTATAAAATGTCTTTACTGAAATGCTTTCAACTGTTCCTTTCCAGCCGCTATGTACCAAACCTATAGCTTTATTTTTTGAATCAAAGATAAATACCGGAATACAGTCAGCATGAAATGTCATAAGAGCCACTCCCGGGTCGTCGGTGACCAGCGCATCCCCTTCGCCCAAATTCATATACCCTTTTTTGTTCGGCAGATTTTCCTTTTTTACTTCGACAATTTTATCCGAGTGAGTCTGTTTCAAGGAAACAAGCGGTATATCCTCCAGCTCCAGTGCCTCACATAATTTCGAATAATTAATTTCTATATTTCTTTTACAATCCTCTGTTCGTTCCCCCAAATTGAGAGATTCATATTTTCCGGAGCTTACTCCTCCGATTCTGGTGGTAAAAGCCGTTTTTATAAGTTTGCTGTTATCCCATTGTGGTATACTCAGAAAACGCACACCATTTTTATGCCTATTTAATAAGAAACTGCTCATTTTGTTCTCCTCACAACAAGAAAAGCAAACATGCTGTTTGCTTACTTTTTTTTCGTATCATTTAACAATTTTTCTAATTCTGAAATGAATGTATTGATGTCTTTAAATTGGCGATATACAGAGGCAAATCTTACATAGGCAACTTCATCTAGTCCTTTAAGCTGGTCCATGATTATTTCACCTATCATTCTGCTCTCTATTTCCTTTTCCATCATATTGCTGAGACCTCTTTCAATTTCATCTACTATTTTTTCAATATCATTCATTGAAATCGGTCTTTTCTCACAAGCTTTTATAATACCGTTTAATACTTTATTCCTGTCAAAGGTTTCCCGGCTGCCGTCCTTCTTTACTACCATTAATGGTATTTCTTCCACCTTTTCATAAGTTGTAAATCTTTTTTTACAAACATCGCATTCACGCCTGCGCCTTATAGCATGTCCTTCCTCCGTAGGTCTTGAATCGATAACCTTAGTATCTATATTCTCACAATAAGGACATTTCACAATTATCCCTCCTCAGATCGCCGCCAACCAAATTCTTTTTATCTATTATAATATTAAAATGTAATCGTTGTCCACTTTTTAGTCCATGTCCATTTCATTATCATAATTATTGCCTTCGTTTTCATCAGAATTAAATATATTTTTTACATCAACTAAAATAACATCCTCTCCAATTTTTTTTATATCTTTCCAGCGAATAATATATTCATTTTCTTTTGAAAAGAAGCTGAAAAAACCGCTTTGAACCGGAACAATTATAGCTTCTACTCTCCCTTTTTCGAGATTTATCTCTATATCGGTCACATATCCTAAGCTTTTACCATCATGGATATTTATTATTTCTTTATTTTTTATATCTTGTGTGCTGATCATTATTTTCCATCCTCCTCTTTCGATTATCTAATAATCTTTATGCATTGCGTAACTAAAAAATACCAAATAGAGAAGAGAGAAAAGAGAAGGGAGAACAAAAAAGAATTTTGGTTTTAAACCAAAATTCCCACATCAATTCTTAATTCTTCATTCTTAATATAACCTGCTCATTTAGCAATATACTTTCTCATATGCTTTATTGCCGTTTTTTCAAGCCGCGATACCTGAGCTTGTGATATGCCTATTTCCTCAGCAACCTCCATTTGAGTTCTTCCTTCAAAAAATCTCATAGTTAATATATGCTTTTCCCTGCTATTCAATTTTTTTAATGCTTCAGCCAAATCTATATTATCCATCCATTTTTCATCACTGTTTTTTTCGTCGCTTACTTGATCCATAACGTAGATCGCATCTCCGTTATCATGATACACCGGTTCAAAAAGAGAGACCGGATCTTGAATGGCATCTAATGCAAATACTACCTCTTCCCAATCGATCTGTAATTCCTTTGCAATTTCAGAAATTGTCGGTTCTTTACAATTATTTTTTACAAGCTTTTCCCGAACCTGCAAGGCTTTATAGGCAGTATCTCTTAAAGAACGACTTACTCTTATAGCATTATTATCCCTAAGATATCTGCGTATTTCTCCGATTATCATAGGTACGGCATATGTAGAAAATTTTACATTATGACTGGTATCAAAATTATCTAAAGCTTTTATCAACCCTATACAGCCTACTTGAAAAAGGTCATCTAAGTTTTCTCCTCTATTATTAAATCTCTGGATCACACTAAGTACTAACCTCAAATTTCCCCTTATAAACTCTTCCCGAGTCTGTTCATCGCCCTCCTTTATTCGATCGATCATTTTTTTCATTTGTGAATCACTAAAGACAGGCAGCTTAGATGTATTAACGCCGCAGATTTCAACCTTATTGATATGCATTGCTTGTCCTCCAGTCGTGTATTACTGCCCCCTTATTAACAATTCTGTTATATTATAATTATTGCCCCAGATGATTCATTTATACTACTCTAGTAGGTCATTTTCTTAATTTCTTTTTTTAATCTATAGATAATTTTTTTCTCCAGCCTTGATATATAGGACTGGGAAATACCCAGCAAATCCGCCACTTCTTTTTGCGTCATTTCCTTTCCTCCTGCGAGGCCAAACCTAAGTTCCATAATTTTCTTTTCCCTTATCGAAAGCTTCCTCAATGCGTATTTCAGCAACTCTTTATTCACTTCCTCCTCCAAATTATTGTAAACAACATCTTCCTCAGTACCTAAAATATCCGATAGCAGCAATTCATTGCCATCCCAATCGATATTCAATGGCTCATCAATAGATATTTCTATCTTATTTTTACTGTTTCTTCTAAGGTACATGAGTATTTCATTTTCAATACATCGGGACGCATAGGTTGCCAACTTGATGTTTTTCTTTGGATTAAATGTATTTACAGCTTTGATCAAGCCAATGGTACCTATAGAAATCAAATCTTCGACATTTACTCCGGCATTTTCAAATTTTTTGGCAATATAAACTACAAGCCTAAGATTTCTTTCTATCAATACTGTCTTAGCTGTCTTGTTATCATCTAAAAGTTTATCGACAAAAATCCGCTCTTCTTCTTGGCTTAAAGGGGGTGGCAAAATATCACTTCCGCCAATATAAAATATTTTTTCTTTCAATAAGTATTGCAAACGCAGAATTATTGCCATAAGTATTCTATTTATTTCATGCTTTATTAATTTCATATTCAGCTTCCTCCTTTAGGATATCCGGATGCAATAGCGCAGAATAATCCTCATTACCAATGGTTCCATTGTAAATTCCAATTACAATATTTCGAAAATTATACTGCCTATTTCCTTTTTGTATACTTATGAAGTCTGGTCGAATGCCTACAAGCATACCGTTTTGTGTTCCAAGAGATGTATACGGAATATATCTAAGCCTCCTTCCCCATTCCAGTTCATAAATATTTTCCGGAATCATATCAATACTTTTAAGTATGTCCTTAAAATCTTCAGGCAAAAAACCTTGAAGAGCTAAGTATTCTATGACAATTACGGGTACTTGAGAAATGGGTTCCACAAGAAAATTTGCTGTATCTAAAATCCCCTTAACATAAGCTGATTTTCCATCCATTTCAATTTGGATATTTACATATAACTCATTATTCAGAATGCGGTATTTGAATAATTTGGCTAAATAAATCATCATAAAATAACCTATAATAGCTGATAGCAATATCTTTAGATATGAAAGATCTCTTACATAAATAACATTGTTTTTAATGAGACCGCTCATATCAGTAAAATAAATCCCTGCCAGGACAAGTCCTCCTAAAGCAAAACTTATCCCATAGAATGAAACCATGAGCTTTACAAAGTACTTAATGCTATGGGGCGAAAAGGATATAGAAACAATTAAGCAGGAGAATAATATTTTCATCACCGTAGAGTAAAGAAATTGTATGGAAGGAACGAAAAAAACAAAAGCATAAAGGGCGCCAATAAAAGCTCCAAGGAAGAGCCTTTTTTTAGTAACTGAACTACCGCAGATTTTAGATGTTATTGTTAAAATCAAATAGTTCATTATAATATTTTCTAAAAACAGTAATTCGGCATATATTTCAATCATACGAGACCCTCAACCATATTTCCCCCGTTTTTTATATTCAGATAAAATACTAATAACCCCGATAAAATTTACTTTTGCAATGCTTTGCAAAAGTTTCCTTAGTTCTTAGTTTTTAGTTTAAGTTTGATGAAGCGTATTATTATAAAATATTCTTTTGCTTCTTGCTTTATGCAGATTATATATCAAGTATGTTTAATATTTTGTCAGTATAGGACGTCGAAAAATAAAATGAGGGAATTTCATAAATGAAATTCCCTCATTTTATTAGTTTATCGTTTATCGTTTATCGTGTATGGAGCAGGTCTCGGATCTCTTGTCTCAGATATCAGGTGACGAAACAGATAAAAGATAATAAATAATAGATAACAGTTAATGAAAGAATTTGACTGTGTCAAATTCTAACTGAAACTCTTATCTCTTATCTCTTATCTGAATTAGACTTAATCTGTTCAGAAGAATCAAATTCTCCCTAACCACCAACCTCTAACCACTATTAAATGGCTGATGAATAGAAAGCTTATCAAACCACTCAAAAATATGCTAAATTAAGGCAATAAAGATGATCTTTTACATAAGCAAATTTCATCGCTAATTATCAATTGTCAATTATCAATTGCCTGAGACCCGAGATCCGACACCTGCGCCGGACGCCGGACGGACCCTAATCCCTAATCACTAATTACTAATCACTAATTACTAATCACTAATCACTAATCACTAATTACTAATCCCTAAATAAAAAAAGAGCCTTTCGACTCTTTTATATTCTATGCATTTAATTTAGTCTTAGCTACATTAACAAGCTGTGTAAATCCGGCAGCATCGTTTATCGCCATATCTGCAAGTATTTTTCTGTTTACCTCGACACCCGCAAGTTTTAATCCATTCATTAATTTACTATAAGAAATGCCGTTTATTCTTGCAGCCGCATTGATTCTAGCTATCCACAATCTTCTATATTCTCTCTTCTTAAGCTTTCTCCCTACAAATGCAGAGCGAAGTGCTCTCATAACCGCAGGATTTGCAGCTCTAAAAGTTTTACTCTTTGAACCATAATAGCCTTTAGCTAAAGATAATATTTTCTTATGTCTTTTCTTAGCATTTAAAGCTTTCTTTACTCTTGCCATTTTATCCGACCTCCTTCTGTCTTATTATTTACATTCCTAATGCTCTTTTTATTCTTTTTATATCCGCAGAAGATAAGAATCCTGCTTTTCTAAGATTTCTTTTTCTTTTCTGACTTTTCTTAGTTAAAATGTGACTTTTAAACGCCTTTGATCTTTTTAGCATACCACTTTTTGTTTGCTTAATTCTCTTAGCAGCTCCTCTATGTGTTTTCATTTTAGGCATTGCTATTTCCTCCTCCCGATTATTAATTCGTACATTAATTCTTAGGTGCCAAAATCATAATCATATTTTTTCCTTCAAGTGCAGGCTTTTTCTCAACAGTTCCATACTCTTCAATAGATGCTGAAAATTTTTCCATGATATCATACCCAGCTTTAATGAAACCCATTTCACGACCTCTAAACCGAAGTGTAACTTTGACCTTATCGCCACTCTTTAAAAACTTATTAGCATTGTTTGCCTTTACATTAAGATCGTGGTCTTCAATACTGGGACTGAGTCTTATTTCTTTAACACTTATAATCTTTTGTTTCTTCTTTGCTTCCTTTTCTTTTTTCTGCAATTCATATCTGTATTTACCATAATCCAATATCTTGCATACAGGTGGATTTGCATTTGGAGCAATTTTTACTAAATCGAGTTTTTTTTCATTTGCCAGCTTCTGTGCATCTTTTGCACTCATAACCCCAAGCTGGGCTCCGTCACTGTCGATTAACCTGATTTCTTTATCACGAATTTCTTCATTGATCTGAAGTTCCTTGTTAATATTTAGCACCTCCTAGTTAACAGAAAACAATTTCTTAAATAATACAGAAAACATGTATTCACAATTTTCCATACTAAAAAAGCGGATAATACTATCCGCTCCAAATACATTAAAAACTTAAACATATTTACCTTACAAGGACATCTCGCAAGGTGAGAAGCGGATAACTTCTTCTTGATTCAACTAACAATTTATCACTTTATAAAATCATTGTCAATGACAAATTTAATAAAAAAATTAATTTATAAATCATTTTTATCAAATAAGTTGGACAAAATAAGACCAAGAATATTAGGAGGTGCGATAATTGAAGAAAAAATTATTGCTGTTTATGACTATAGCATTCTCAATATACACTATAATATGCTTCATCGCATATTTTGCATTCAACTCTACCTTTATATATTTTGATTCTATTGATTTAGTTTTTCAAGTTCTTTTTTGTATGGTCCTTTGGATGTTGTGTGAAAAGCCAAACCCTTTTTTAGAACCTGAAACGGCAAAAACACGTAACAGCAGAAAAGATCTATCTTCAGAAAAGGTAGAGTATCCCATTAAAACACCTCGAACAACCTTTAATGAAGTAGCAGGTCTCAATGAAGTTAAGGAAGAACTCACTGAAATCATTGACTTCTTAAAGTCGCCTGAAAAGTATAAAAAGATGGGGGCAAAATTGCCAAAGGGAGTTTTATTTTATGGTCCTTCAGGCACCGGTAAGACACTTTTGGCAAAAGCTATTGCAGGCGAAAGCCATGCTTCATTTCACAACGTTTGCGGTTCCGAATTTGTTGAGAAATATGTAGGTGTGGGAGCAAAACGTGTAAGGACGTTATTTGAAAAAGCAAAAAGAGAAGCGCCAAGCGTTATATTTATCGACGAAGTTGATGCTATCGGATCTAAAAGAACAAATGAAACCAATAATGAAAAAGACCAGACATTAAATCAATTATTGGTAGAAATAGATGGATTTGAAACCAATGAATCTGTAATCGTTATTGCCGCCACAAACAGATTTGACTTGCTGGATGAAGCGCTGCTAAGACCGGGGAGATTTGATAGGCATATATATGTTGGCAGACCTGATGTAAAAGCAAGAGAAGAAATATTGCATGTTCATTTCAAGGACAAGCCCCTGGAGAAAAACATATATATTAAGGAAATCGCTAAAAAAACTTCCGGAATGACAGGCGCCCATCTTTCAAGCATCGCTAACGAAGCCGCAATTTTAGCAGTACGACATCAGAAAAATATTATCTCGAAGCGTGAAATTGATGAAGCGATCGAGAAAATCGTCGCAGGATTGGAAAGAAAATCAGCTGTTATCACCGAGTTTGAAAAACGAAAAGTATCAGTTCACGAAGCCGGTCATGCTTTAATTGCAAAGTTCCTTAATTCTGACTGTATAAGTAAAATATCCATCATCCCCAGAGGGAAAGCGCTGGGATATACGATGCAAATACCGGAAGAAGACAGATACCTGATAACTGAAGCAGAAATGCATGAAAAAATCAAGGTTCTTTTTGGCGGCCGCGCAGCTGAACAGCTTATATACAATGAAATCTCATCCGGAGCCAGGGATGACTTGAAAAAGGCAAATACGATTGCATATGAAATGGTCTGCGAATTGGGTATGAGCAGTTTGGGCAATATCATTTACGATGAAAATACTATTCGAAATTGTTTTACTGAAATAAACAGTGAAGTTAAGAGTATCATCGATAAATGCTATGAGGAATCCCTTCAAATATTGAAGCAAAATGCTGAAATATTGAGAGCATTGTCAGATGCGCTTTTTGAACAGGAAATCATGACCGAAGAAGAAATAGATGCTGTAATCATAAAAACAAACCCCGAATTCCCATTGACGAAGAAAGCCATCTGCTGATGTTGCACATACGAGTATAGAGTATGGAGTATGGAGTATGGAGTATGGAGTATAGAAAAAGGATTTTATCGTTTCGATAAAATCCTTTTTATATTATTTTTTAGTTTCTATTTCCGTTTTCAGACCGGATATGAATGCATTCAGGTCCTGACTGCCCATATCCCCGGCATCCCTCGAGCGTACCGAAATCATTTGGGCTTCCATTTCCTTTTCACCTATGATAATCATATAAGGAACCTTTTCAAGCTGTGCCTCACGGATTTTATATCCAATTTTTTCGTTTCTAAAGTCTGTTTCAACTCGTATCCCTGAAGCTCTCAGTTTTTGGGCGATCTCATTGCTATATTCATTAAATTTATCGGTAATCGGAAGCACCTTGACCTGAACCGGTGCAAGCCATGCGGGAAATCTTCCTGCATAATGCTCTATCAAAATACCAATAAACCTTTCCAAACTTCCCAATGCTACAGTATGAATAACAATAGGTGGATGCTTTTCTCCATCGGCACCAATATAGGATAGATCAAATAATTGTGGTAATTGGAAATCCAATTGTATAGTAGCACATTGCCATGTCCTGCCTAAGCAATCCTCAAGCTTAAAGTCGATTTTAGGTCCGTAGAAAGCACCGTCACCTTCATTTATCTTATAGTCTACGCCCATTTCTTCCAAAGCCTCTTTTAACTTTGTTTCTGCCTCTGTCCATTCTTCCACACTGCCAATGGCTTTTTCCGGACGAGTAGATAACTCCATTTTGTATTTAAACCCAAGGGTCGTGTATATTTTGTTTACTATACGTGTCACATTTTTGATTTCATCCTTGATCTGCTCCGGCAGCATGAATATATGTGCATCATCCTGAGTAAACGCGCGTACACGCATAAGACCATGGAGCGCTCCGGATAATTCATGTCTGTGCACTCTTCCTAATTCCGATATTCTTAAAGGAAACTCTTTATATGAATGAATATCATTTTGATAGACCAACATTGCACCCGGACAGTTCATAGGTTTTATCGCATAATCCATATCGTCTATTGTTGTTGTATACATATTTTCTTTATAATTATACCAATGCCCAGAGGTTTCCCACAGACTTCTGTTCAATATGATCGGTGTTTCAATTTCCACGTATCCTTCACTTTTCCTGACCTCGCGCCAGTAACTGACAAGAGTGTTTTTCAGTTCCACACCCTTGGGTAAGAAGAAAGGGAAACCCGGGCCTTCGTCCTTGAGCATAAAAAGCCCCAATTCTTTTCCTAATTTACGATGATCTCTTTTCTTTGCTTCTTCCAGCAATGCTAAATACTCATCCAGTTCCTTCTTCTTCGGAAAAGATGTACCGTATATTCTTTGGAGCATTTTATTCTTTTCGCTTCCCCGCCAATAAGCTCCGGCTATGCTTTGAAGCTTAACTGCTTTAACCTGCTTTGTATTCATTAGGTGAGGACCCGCACACAAATCCACGAAGTCGCCTTGCTTATAAAAAGAAATAACAGCATCCTCGGGCAAGTCTTTTATCAGCTCTACTTTATATGGCTCGTTTCTTTCTTCCATAAAGCGGATCGCTTCTTCCCTTGGAAGCTCAAATCTGTTTATCTCAAATTCTTCCTGAACGATTTTCTCCATTTACTTTTCTATTTTAGCAAGATCTTCTTCTGTAAAACGATGTTCTAAGTCGAAATCATAATAAAAGCCATTTTCAATAGCCGGTCCGATTCCAAGCTTTGCATCAGGATATAATCTTTTAACAGCCTGCGCCAAAATATGTGAGCTGGTATGCCTAAATACATCCTGGGCTTTTTCCGAATCAAACTTTAATACATTTAACGATACATCCTTTGTCAAAGTATCATATAAACCTGTAAGTGTATTATCCACTTCAGCGGCAATAGCTTCCTTAGCCAAACCGGAATGTATGCCTTTTACCACATCATAAACCGATATGCCTTTTTCTACTTCTCTAATACTTCCATCCTTGAGCGTAATTTTTATTTTTTCCATTTTCTTTTCCTCCATAATTCATATATCTAATGAGCTTATTACTCCTTCCGGCGCTGCGTGACACCTTCCTCCGGAGGAAGGCTTTCATCATCAAAAACAAAAAAATCGCCCTTGTAATACGTATTACAAAGGGGCGAGTTATCCCGCGGTTCCACCCAAATTTTAAACCTTCATTGTATATAACGATACTAAACAGCACCGGCTTTACTTTCAGAAATCAAATCCTACTAAAAAGCAGCTCCGAGTCAGTTTTCTCATAGCCATAACCAAAAACGCTTCCAGCCAAGGCATTTTTTCTCTTCTGTCTGGGACTATGATACTCTTCTCTTCATAGCATTTTCTATATTATAGAAATTATATTATATATCTAGATTCCCTTTGTCAAGGCATGCCTTTTATTTTTTGAAAGGCATATATGAATATGTTCCTTTGGAACAGTGTAAATATAAATATGTGCTTCGCACAGTGTGAGTATACACCTTCGGTGCAGTGTAAAGATGTGCTGGCGCACAATGAAAGTATGAGTAATTTAAGATTTATGATTTATGATTAATGATTTATGATTTATGATTTCCTTGCATAAGTTCGCCTACTATTTGCTTCACAAATAGGGCGAGCTAAGATCAGTTGTCAGTTGTCAGTTTTCAGTTATACTCCGGACTTCGGACGATAGAACCTGAAACCTGAGACCTGAGACCTGAGACCTGAGACCTTAATTAGTTCTTAGTTAAATATTTAGAATAATGACTCCCTGCACTATTCCGATAAAGAATCCTATGACACCGCCTAAGATTTCAATATGCTGCAATTCTTTTTTAGCAATTTGAATGGTTATTTCTTCAAGCTTCTCCAGCTCAAAGCCGTTAATTTTTTCTTCTACTATTTCAGCAATTTTCACATGAATGGCCGCATCATTCATAAGGTCGGCAACTGCTTCCATTATAAGACCTTCCGCTTCCCTGTCAATAATATCATTTGCATATTCACTGATCATATTGCGTATCACACTAGGAATAACAGGAGGCAAATTTGAGCTTACCGCTTGCTTTAATTTGTTCTTCACTTTACTTATCAGGTCATCTTTTCCGTTATTTTCAAAGAATTTAGAAAAGATTGTTTCCATTGAAATAAGCTCTTTGTCCACAACCTCTCCGATAGTACGTGCGATATCTTTACGTCTCTTAGGTATCAAGCCTTGTACTTCAAAATTTGTCAGAGGAATTTTAATTGGATTTAATGGTCTGAAAATCATTTTTACAGCTATGGTATTAGTAACATATCCTATTATGGCTCCCACTGCTCCAAGTATTATCAACTTTGTTACAAACATTTTTTCACCTACATTTATTAATTACTATATTTGACATTTCTAAATAATTTTAATAAAATTTTCGATATATTTCTTCCTATATTACATAGTTTATTGTATAATATTGGGTGTGCTATGCAATATCATCATATTTAAAGAGGTTTTCTATGAAATTGTTAATAACAGGCGGATATGGTTTTTTAGGTTCTCATACAGCAGAACTTTTCTATAAAGAGGGTCATGATATATATATCATTGACAACTTATCATCCGGTAAAAAAGAAAATTTAGCAAATATTAAGCATACTTTTTATAACTTAGATGCTTCAGACAAAAGGTGCGAAGAAATATTTACCAATACCTCTATTGATATGGTAGTTCATTTAGCATCCCAGTACCGGGATTCCGATGAAAACAACCTGTATGAAATAATGGAATCAGATGTACTGGGTCTTATTAATATGCTTTCATTATCCCAAAAATATAATGTAAAGAAATTTATTTTTGCATCTTCTTCAGCTATATATGGCGAAAGCTCCTCCGATACCTTCTCTGTAAACGAAGAATCAATTTGTGTTCCCGCATCATTATATGGTATGAATATGCTTACAAAAGAAAACTATTGTAATCTATATAGGGATTTATATGGTTTAGAAACTATAATTCTCAGATTTTCTAATATTTATGGGCCGCGGCAGACTGCAAACAGAAAAAATATTATTGCTTCTATTATGAATCAAATCATTAATAAAGAGAACGTTATCATTCATGAAAACACATCAATGCTGCATGATTATATTTACGTAGAAGATGCTGCTTTTGCAATCTACAAAGCAGCTCAGTATACTTATAGCAGCTTATATAATATTTCTTCCAACAATCCTATTAATATGAATGATTTATTTGGTATACTGAATACCTCTGTCACTGATATCGACTCCTGTTTAATGCAAATTAACGATGAGCCTGCGGCGATGTACGAACCGATTATATCAAATAATCGTGCAATGAAAGAACTTCATTGGACACCCATTTATAAAATTCAGAAAGGACTATCTTTAACTTATAAATGGTACCTCAACGGAAAAACTGCTCAATCAAAAGAAATAATAAAACAGCAAAACAACACCTTTGATAATAAAATTAATTATAAAAAGGCATTACCTTATTTAGAGAATATTTTAGTATTTATCATTATATTTTTTCTGAACCGGATGCTTATTGATAACCAAATAGAACTTCCCCTCGATTTAAAGCTTGTATATATTCTGTTATTTGCAATCGTATATGGATTAAAGCATACTTACATCTCTATATTATTAAGCTGCATTCTTGTTCTTTGGCAAAAATATAGCGCAGGCAATGACTTTCTATCTATTTTATATAATGTCGATACATTGCTCCACATTACTATTTATATTTTTACCGGTACAGTATTAAGCTATGTAATTGAAGATAAGAAAACTGAAATTCATAATAAAACAGATGAAATAAATGAATTGAAAAAGAAATTTGATTTCTTGTATCAGCTTAATAATGAAAACAAATCAATAATCAAAGAATTGCAGGAGCAGATTTTACAAAGCGAGGATAGCTTAGTAAAAATATATCAGATAGTAGATAGTCTTAAATCCTTAGAACCTAAAGAAATATTCAGTGCTTCAGTTAATGTAATAGAAAAAATTATGAAATCAAATGATGTTTTAATCTATACGGTTTCAAAAAACGGTTATTATATGAGGCTCATAGCTTATTCGGCAAAAGGCAAACTGGAAAATGTAAAAAAATCAATAAGAATTGACGATTTTCCGGCGATGCAAAATGTAATTAAGTCCAGAAAAATATATATTAACCGTGAGTTCAATAATGAATTGCCCTTGATGATGTCTCCGGTATTCATAAATGATACCGTAGTATCAGTAATTGCAATAAATGATATGAATTTTGAATCCCTATCTTTATATAAGCAAAATTTATTCCAGGTCTTAACAAATTTGATTACTTCGTCTTTTGATCGCGCATATCGCTATGAATCAGCAATTGCCGCCGAAAAATATCTGGATGAAATGTATGTTCTTAAAGAAAAATATTTTGCTCAAATCCTTCAGAATATAATTATTTCTAAAGATAGAAATATTATGGATTATACATTGTTAAGGATTTGGGATGATGAATGGAAAAATAATAATGTTGTCTCCAAATTGAATAATAATCTTCGTGAATTTGATATTTTGGGAGTAAACGATAAGAATCAATTGTTTGTTATACTCTATAATACTAATAATGAAGAAGCACAGTTTGTTATCCAAAGACTTAAGAAAAATGAAATAGAAGTTCAATTAATAAATGGGGAAGAATTCTATGATAACCTTTCTGATTATACATTTACTGCTTAGCTCATCAGCGTTTTTTATAGGAAAAAGCAAAATCAATAAACAAGAGAGATTTTGCCATATTGTACTGGCTTTTACACTTCCAGTCGTCGGATTGATTACTGTATTGATACTTAATTATATGAAAAAGGAAATTATAAAGGAAATAGATAATACTGATGAAATCATAGAAGAACCGCCATTGTTTTTCTATAAACCGGGAGAAATCAGAAAAACAGATATTATTCCTCTTGAAGATGCTTTATTAATGAATGATACGGCAATAAAACGCAAGCAGCTGCTTAATATAGCGAAAGACGATATTCTTCCTTTTATCGATTCTCTTCATCTGGCTTTAGAAGATGAAGATTCCGAAACTTCCCATTACGCTGCAACAGCTATTACAAATATCAAAAAGAAATTAGATGTTGAATTGCAAAAAAAAGAAGTAGAATACGAACAAGACAAAGATAATTTAGATTATACAAAAGAATATTACAGCATTTTGGATACCTATTTAAGAAGTAAGCTCATGGATTTTTCTGAAAGAAAAATTAAGCTTTATACTTATATAGAAATATTAAAGAAGCTGATTGATAATGATGCCGGCGATGAATATTACACAAAAATTATAGATGCTTTTTACGAAACAAATTCACTGAATGATGTAGAAAGGTACTGTTTGGATTTCTTAGAGAAATACAATAATGAAACTGCCTTCTTAAGTTGTTTGAAATATTATTATATAACAAAAAACAAGGAACGTTTTGATGAAGTATTGGCACAGCTGCGGAGCTCAGCAATAAAATTATCCAATGGAGGTATTAATATAATAAGATTCTGGTTAGGTGGTTCTCAATGAAAGATAGAAAAAAAATAATAATTATACTATCCGTCATAATCGTTTTGGCAATAATAATACAATTTTTCCGTTCTGATTTTATAATTAAATTAAGCAATAACAAAAACATTGATATGGTCGGATTTAATGCTGAAGAATTCATACAGATCGATCCGTCATTACTGAACTCATTACCATCGGATAAATATCTGGTGATTTACGACGAGAACCATCAGGGCTCTGTCCTTTCAAAGGATAATATCATAAAAATACTGGAACAAATTAAAGTACCCTATGATTTATATGAAACAAGTAATATTTCCTCCTTCAATAGCAGTTATTCTTTGGTTATTCTGCTGCTCGAGGATTTAGACAGGCTCTCAATTATTGATAAGTTATTGAATTTTGTTAATGAAGGCGGAAATATATTCATAGCATACAGACCAAATATATCCGGTAATTTTTCAAGACATCATGATAAATTCGGAATACGTGATTACGGCTTTTTATCAGACGCAAATGGGATCCGTTTACTTGACAATGTTTTAATACAAGGTGTTGATTTTGTTTCTGAAGAAAATAATGTTATTAATTCTTCCATGAATCTATACCTGGTAGATGATTGTATAGAATACGCAGAATCCATTGAGGGAACCCCCTTGTTATGGAGAAAAAAATACGGTCAAGGAAATATCGTATATTTAAATGGTACAATGACAGAATCCAAAATAAACAGGGGCTTTATTCTCGGAGCATTAAGCTTATGTAAGGATGAATATATATATCCGATAGTAAACTCAAAGGTTGTATATATAGATGATTTTCCGGCTCCTTTTCCTGATGGTATTCATGATGAAATTTATGCAGAATTCAATAGGGATATCAAGAAATTTTTCAAAGATATCTGGTGGCCGGATATGCTTAGAATTGCTCAGAAAAATGATATAAGATACACAGGTGTCCTTATCGGTAATTATGATAATGATACAGAAAACATATCCGGAAAAAATATAACCTTATTAAAAAATGATTTAATTTACTATGGCAGAGAAATATTGATCAACAAAGGCGAATTAGGTATTCACGGCTATAACCACCAACCCTTCTTCACAGGAGAATTACATAACAAAGAATTAGGATATAAGCCATGGAAAGATAAAGCAACAATGCTTAAATCCATTATTACCTTACGTTCATTTTTAAATGAGCCTTTTACAGATTACCAATTCAGGACGTATGTTCCTCCCTCAAATATACTCTATGCTGAAGGGCGGGAAGCATTGTCCCAATCCGGTTCGGGAATATCCATTATCGCCTCCTTATATAGCAACGATGGTGAACCTGACGCTTATGAACAGGAAGTAAAAGTTGCAGATGACGGTATTATTGAAATGCCGAGGTTTACCTCAGGTTATTCTTATACATCAATCAACGAATGGATCAGTATGAATAGCATTTCACTTTACGGCACTTTTATGCACTTCGTACATCCTGATGATTTATTGGACCCCGAACGTTCTGATAATAAAAGCTGGTCTCAGCTATTAGAAGAATATTCGAATTTTCATGAAATGATACATAATAAGTATCCATGGCTAAATAGCACGACCTCGTCCGAAGCAGCAAATGAGCTCATCAGATTTCATTTTCTTCAACCTAAATATGAGATCAATAATCTTTCTATAAATATTTATTGCAATAACTTTTATGATCACGCTTACTTTATACTTCGAACCGATAAAAAATTAGGAAAAACCGAACATTGCAGATTATTCAATATCGACAATGGATTATATTTGGTTAAAGCAGAAAAGCCCATCTCAAAAATATATTACAAAAGGTGATTAAATGAGGATATGCATTTTCTCGGAAGGCAGCTTTCCCTATACTTTGGGAGGAGTATCCAGCTGGATCAATACACTCATAAAAGAATGCCCCGAACATGAATTTATTATTTTTTCAATAAATACTGATTCAAAGTTAAAGGGAAATTATAAATATGCAATACCTGATAATGTTGTATCTATTTATGATGTTTTTCTGAATGATATTGTACTTTCCGAAAAGTCCAAGGGGAAAAGATATAGTTTTAATGAACATGAAACAGAAGCATTAACTGATCTGATAAAAAGCGACCACACTGACTGGGCAACGATTTTTAATTTATTCAGAAGACTTAAAAATGAAAATGTCGCAAGTATATTTATGAGTAAAAACTTTTTTGATATTGTAAGACAAATATATATTGAAAAATATCCCTATACGCCTTTTACAGAATTTATCTGGACCATGAGATCAGTATATCTGGTATTATTCGGTATTATAAGATATGATGTTCCACCGGCGGATATATATCATAGTGTATCTACCGGTTATTCAGGGATAATGGCCAGTAATGCAAAGCTACTATATAATAAGCCTCTTATCATCTCCGAGCATGGTATATATACAAGAGAAAGAGAAGAGGAATTAATTAAAGCCGATTGGGTGAAAGGCTACTACAAGGATATTTGGATAAAGTTTTTTTATAATCTTTCCAATTGTGCCTATAGCTATGCAGATACCGTCACTTCTTTATTTAACAAAAACAAAGAATTACAGATTGAGTTAGGTTGCCCTGAAGATAAGATTCAAATAATCCCGAACGGTATAGATGTAAATAATTTCTCAGATCTTCCGGAAAAAGAAGAAAAGGATTGCATCTGTATTGGCGCTATCGTCAGGGTTGTACCCATTAAAGATATTAAAACCATGCTGCTTGCCTTTAAACATGTGGCTACAGAAATTACAAACACAAAGTTTTTTATTATGGGTCCGGCTGAAGAGGATAAGGAATATGCAGAAGAGTGCTATAAGATGGCAAAGGATCTGCAGCTTAACAATATAATTTTTACCGGTGCAGTTGATATCATGGAATACATAGGCAAAATGGATGTTCTTGTATTAACAAGTATCAGCGAAGGACAACCCCTCACTGTATTAGAAGGCATGGCAGCAAAGAAACCTCATGTCTGTACAAATGTAGGTGATTGCAAGGATTTATTGTATGGAATGAATGATGTTTACGGGCAGGCCGGATATATAGATTATGTACTGAACTATAAAGGTATAGCAGAAAAGATAATTAAACTATGCAAGGATCCTGATTTGCGCAAAGAATTCGGATATAACGGTTTTAACCGGGTTTCTAATCTTTATAAAAAAGAAACTTTTATTGCCGGTTATAAGGAATTATATAATAAATACGGAAGTGATTATTGATGGCCGGAATAGGTTTTGAATTAAAAAAATTATTTATAAACCGCAGCATTATGTCTAAAGCAAGAGCTTATTTTTATTCTGTTTTTGTTACTATCGGTCCGGTTATAATCGGCGCCTTAGCAGTAAGCAGTACTTTTGCTTTATTGGAAATAGGAGGTATCAGCAAATCTGATCTCGACCTGTTGCAAACAAGCATTATATATTCGTTTATTGCTTCGATTCTTATTACAAGCGGTTATTGCATGGTGCTTTCAAGATACGTTTCTGACAGATTGTATTTTAACAGAAAAGAGGATATATTGCCGACTCTTTATGGTTCTATAACAATAATAACAATTGTATGTGCTATTATCGGTTTTTTCTTTTATCTTAATTCACCCTTACCTTTATCTTACAAGGTGCTTTGTTATCTGCTTTTTATAGAGCTTGTAATTATGACTATACTTACAATATATATTTCTGCTGTGCAGAATTACAAAAAAATTGCATTTAGCTTTTTATATGCAGCAATTGCGGCAATAATAATCGGATTTTTACTTATCAAGCTGAGAATTTTTCCTATTACTATTGTCATTATGCTTTCTTTCGATATTTGTATTATGATTATCATAATAATGCTAATCTCAGAAGTTCAAAACTACTATAATCAAAAAAGCACTTACTATTTTGATTTCATAAGATATTTTGCAGAGCAAAAGGTCTTGTTCTTAATCAATACTTTATATATGGGCGGGCTTTACGTTCACAGTTTTATATTTTGGAGACTGCCCTCAATAAATGTCATAATTTCTGACACTTATATTTACGCACCATCATATGACATTCCGGCTTTTTATGCACTTTACAGCATATTCCCTACACTGGTTATCTTTATTGTCAGATTTGAAACTTCATTTTTTGAAAAATATAAGAATTATTTCTACCTTGTAAATAATAATGCCTGCTACGAGGATATGCAGCTGGCAAAAAAAGAAATGCAGAAAATACTTACAAAAGAACTGCTATATATTATGGAAATCCAACTTTTCGTTACTATAGGAACCATTATCTACGGTTTAAAGGTATTGCCTTATTTTGGCTTCACTTATGAGATGGTTAACCTGTTCAACATCATGGCATTAGGATATTATTGCGTCATAATTATGTATGTGATTATGACAATACTCTTGTATTTTAACAGCCAGATAAAGGCTTTATCGATTGTATTGGTGTTTTTTACATCTAATTTTATTTTAACTTTTATATCAACCTTTTTAGAATCATCCTTTTATGGCCTCGGGTTTTTTCTATCCGGCTTAATTTCTCTTGTTTTCGCGATCATAATGTTAGTTAATTATTATAAAAATCTTGAATATTACATCTTTTGCACACAGGTAGCATTACAGCCTAAAAAACCTTCATTTATAAGTAAATACACTGATCGATTAAATAAGATAGGAGGATAGCATTTATGAAAATTAAGTTTATTAATTTAATATTTTTTGTATTTATTGCTATCCTTGTAGTAATAAGCGTAGCTGTTAATAAATATCAGGATGCATTATCCGTTGCAAATGCTATTGAAGAAAATTCTATTGAAAAAGAGCTGAATACTAATACTCTTAATCAGATAAAGCTCATAGACAATCATGCGATATATGAATTGGATGATGACAGAAAAATATACAAATTGTATGTAACAATACTTCCGCCAAAAGAAAATAATTCAGTAACCTTTAAAGACTTGAACACCAATTATATGCAATCCAATGGAAACTATGTAATAGATGCATTTGATTATGTATCAGAAATCTTTTTTTCGGAAAAACCTGTTTCGGGTTCAGGAACAGTCCCAAACGGAACTATAGAAATCAGAGGTCAGTCATCAAGAAATGCACAAAAAAAATCATATAAAATCAAATTGTTTGATAGTACTGAACGCTGGGATGGTTTTAGAATTCTGAACTTAAACAAACATTATTCTGACAGATTCCGTATTATAAACAAGTTTTCTTATGACCTTTTTGAAAAAATTCCTGATTTCGTTAGTTTCAGAACACGATTTGTTCACCTTTATATAAAGGATTTATCCGGTGGAGCTTCAAAAACTTCGTATGAGGACTATGGCCTCTTCACATTTATAGAGCAGCCCAATAAGCAATTTTTAAAACAGCATAATCTGGATATCAACGGTCATCTATATAAAGCGGAATTTTTTGAATTTTTCAGATATGAGGATAATCTTAAAAGCAAGGATGATTTAACCTTCAGCGAAAGCTCTTTTGAAGAAATACTGGAAGTAATGGGAAATGATAATCATGATAAGCTTCTTGAAATGCTGGACGCTGTCAATAACTACAATCTTAATATAGATGATGTTATTGAACAATATTTTGACAAAGATAATCTTCTGACATGGTTAAGCGTCAATATACTACTGGATAATATAGATACCAACAGCAGAAATTTCATTTTATACAGTCCCTTGAATTCAGACAAATGGTTTTTCTTGCCCTGGGATTATGACGGTTCATTAAAAAACGAAAGCCAAAGAAGAAGTACTTGGCAAAAAAATATTTCTAACTATTGGGGTATGGTTATTTTTAACAGAATGTTTAAAAACCCTGAAAATATAGATGCCTTAAGCCGAAAAATGGAAGAAATATCTCAAATTATCAATAAAGAAAACTCAAAAAAATTAATTGATAATTATTATCCCCAGATCAGACAAATATTATATAATTCATCTGATACAGAAGATATGGATTATTCGGAAGAAGATTACAAAGATAATTTATATGGGATCATTAATATGATGGAAAACAACAAAAATGATTATTATCATTCTCTGGAAACACCCATGCCATTTTTCCTGGGAACTCCGACACTTGATAATGATGAATATTATTTTAACTGGACTTCTTCATATGACTTCCAAGGTGATGAATTGAATTATACATTTATCTTAAGTACTGATTATAATTTCAAAAATATAATTGCAAAATATGAAAACTTGAAAACTGTATTTTGTAAGGTATCCAAGCTTAAACCCGGAACCTATTATTGGAAAGTAATCGTATATGATGAAAAAGGAAATTGGCAGCTTCCTTTTGATACACTAAGAGTCAGCAGTTCAAATATACATGGAACTCAAATGCTGAGAGTTAAGTAATGGATGGTGAATTATGGAGTATTTAGGCGTTAAGCTCAGACACGAGCTAAAATATATTATTAACCAATATGAATATCATTATCTGAGAAATATTATTAAATCGACCTTAAAAAAGGATTTAAACAATAAGAGTGATGAGGGCTATCATGTCAGAAGCCTCTATTTTGACGATATCTATAACACATCCTTTACAGAAAAGGAAGCCGGGGTCAAATTCAGAAAAAAATACAGGATCCGCATATATAACCTGAATGATAATGTAATTCTATTTGAAAAAAAGACAAAGTATAATCAGTATATCAGTAAAAAATCGGAGAAATTGACGCGGTATGATTTTTATAGAATCCTTAACAAGGATTTTAATGTATACGATCGATTCGACAATGAACTATTCAAAGAAATTAAAATGGAATCAACAATAAATATGCTTCAGCCTGTAGTAATTGTCGATTATGAAAGAGAAGCATATATTCACGAGTCAGGAAATGTCCGCATCACATTTGATAAAAATTTGTGCGCCGGCATCAATTCCTTTGATATATTTGACAGGCAGATTACTACTAAATATGTATTTGATAAGCCTGTTATGATAATGGAGATAAAATTCGACTCCTATCTTCCATCTTTTATTAACGACTTACTTCATATCAATAATCACTATTTTACGGCAGCTTCTAAATATGTCATGTGCAGAAAAATAATAAATAATATCAAAACTTATTAAATCGGAGGTATGTAATGAACCAGCTTACTTTTCAAGATTTGTTTAAAAACAGCGTATTAGAGTCACTGCAAAATATTTCAAAAATTTCTTTGTTTAATGTCCTTGTCGGTCTTGTCATTACCTTGCTTGTAGGATTATTTATCTTCAAGATTTATGAGCTTACTTTCCAAGGAGTTGTATACAGTCATAGCTTCAATACTTCGTTAGTGCTTCTGTCATTGGTGACATCCCTTGTTATTATGACAATCAGCTCTAATATAATATTGTCCTTAGGTATGGTTGGTGCACTGAGTATTGTAAGATTCCGAGCCGCTATTAAAGACCCTAAAGATATTGTGTTCATGTTTTGGGCAATTGCTGCAGGCATCGCATCAGGAGCAGGCATTTATCCAGTGGCCGTGGGAGGTTCTCTTTTCATTGGAATCGTATTGATAATAATGTCTAAAAGGAGATCAATGAAATTCTCTTATCTCCTTATTATTAAATATGATAATTCAGTAATAAGCGATATTCTTCCGATACTAAATAGAATTGAGCATACGATTAAATCAAAAGTCGTAGCTCATGGTAAAACTGAGCTTACATTAGAACTTAAGAAAGAGATAGAAACAAATTATATGGAAGTTCTTTCAGATACACAAGGCGTTGAAAGCGCAGTGTTAGTAAAATACAATGGTGATTATTCGGAATAATCGGGGGATAAATTATGAAATCCAAGAAAAAAGTATTGATCTTTACAGTATCCGCCTTAGTTATATATATAATTGCATATTATCTGACAGATGTACTTAAACTGCAGTTTTATAATTTTGATAAAAACAATTGGGATAATCCATTGGAATCCACATCAGGTATCGAGGATAATCCCTATATGTATGATCATCGTGGTAAAATTGAGGAAATTTATATCACAATAGCAAATATTGAATCAGATAACGATATAGAACTCAATTCTTTTAAAGAGCTTCTTTATCTTGATGAGGCAACATTTAAAAAATATAAAACCGAAGCTTACTTTACAGATGGGAAAATTGATGTATCCATATTTAAAGAAGCAAATGCCGGCATTGAAGCAAAAGGCGATGATGTTCAGAAATCTTTTAAAATAAGATTATATGACAACGCAGGATTATGGAATGGTCAAAACATTATTAATTTGCATAAGGACTATTCGGATTCTTTAAGGATCCGAAACAAGTTAACCTTCGACTACTTCAGTATTATTCCTGATGTTACCAGCTGGAATACCAGATTTGTAAAGCTTTTTATCAAAGATATCGGCGAAGAAGATTTTTCCGAATATGGGCTTTTTACACATGTTGAACAACCGAATAAGCTGGCCTTAAAAAACCATAGATTTAATCCAAATGCTAATATGTATAAAGCAGAAACATTTAATTTTTCACTTTATCCTGAAAATATTAAAATCAATACTTCTAAAGACTATTCCAAGAACTCATTTGAAATGGTGCTGGAAATACTTGGTGAAGAAGACCATGCTAAATTAATTGAAATGCTGGATTCTGTAAATAACATCGATACGGATATAAATCTTATATTAAGCAAATATTTTGACACAGAAAACTATTTTACATGGTTAGCTGCTAATATATTAATGGACCACTTTAAGACATCTGATACGAATTTCATTTTATACAGCCCTATAAACTCTCCTAAGTGGTATTTTATGCCCTGGGATTGCGATCAAGCATGGGGCTTTGAAAAAGAGCGCCCTTCCTGGCAATTCGGGTTGTCTGCATATTGGAGCAACGTATTACACAGAAGAGTATTTGAAGAAAAAGAGAATTTAGAGTTATTGAACAAAAAAATTGAAGAGTTATCGCAACAAATAATTACTCCGGACCAAACACAGATATTTTTAGATAATTACTATAACGGCGTTCTTTCAAGTATTACCAGTCTTCCTGACATTAAATATTTGCCTGTTACTATCGATAATTATCTAAGGCAATACAAAGAACTTCCCATGCTTACTGAAAAAAACAAGTCTATGTATTATGCACAGCTTGAAAAACCTATGCCTTTCAACTTAAACGAGGTGGCAATTAAGAATAATTCTTTACTTTTTTCTTGGGAAGAAGCCTATGATATGCAAAACGATACTATTACTTATAATTTTGAATTAAGCAAGGATAAGGAATTTTCAACATCGATTCATTCTGCAAAAAATTTGATTGAGAATTCATATACTTTAGATAAACTGTCAAAAGGAATTTATTATTGGCGCGTTACTGCTTATGATTCAAATTTAAATAGCCAAATACCTTTTGACACATATATTGACCCTTTCGGAGATCCCTTCTTTGGAATAAGGCAATTAATAATCGAATAAAATGAGACTCAGACGTGAGTCTCATTTTTTTACATATTTTGAAAGCTGCTCATTAATAACTCAATACTTTGATAACGCAGATCTTTATTGTAAGCCGTACATTTTCGAATTACCCTTATTAAGCTTTTTGATATATGGCAATCCTCTGAAATATTAAAAATAGGTTTATTATTCTCTTTTCCCGAAAGCATATGATATAAGACAGCGCCCATACT
>JAAYPU010000259.1 GCA_012519645.1 Clostridiales bacterium
CATTGAAATATTTGCCTTGCTCTGAACCTTTTCTCGCCGAAACTTATAAAAAGTTCTTCCATCTCAGGCAATAAATAATTTTTAATGTTTATTTTCATATATATTGATCACACCCATTAAATATGGTCAATTAATGCATCATTAACATCCACTGAGTATTTTTCCTTTAGCTTCATAGCCAGCTGATTAAAAACAGAGCTCCTCTCTTTTTGAATAAGAAACTGCCTGATTTGGTTCTTCATTTCTTCATAAGACATTTCCTGATTTCTTCTTTCTTCAAGCTTAATAATATGGTACCCAAACTGAGTTTTAACAGCTCCGCTCATTTCACCTTCTTCTAAATCAAAGGCAGCTTTTTCAAATTCAAGAACCATGCTTCCTCTTTCGAAAAATCCTAAATCGCCTCCATTATCCTTAGAAGGACATTTTGAATATTCAAAGGCTGCTTCTTCAAAACTTTTACCACTTTTTATTTCATCCAGTATTTCATTTGCTTTTTCTTCACTGTCTACTAAAATATGCCTTGCTCTGATAGCTTCATAGGCTTCAAAAGCGCCTTTATTTTCATCAAAATAGGCTTTAATATCGTCTTCTTTCACTTCAACACTATCAAGAATTTTTTGTATATAATATTCCTTAAGCCTTTCTATTTTAACATCATCCATTATCCGAACAAATTCTTCCTCTTGATCTAACTTTTCTTCAATAGCGTTCTGATACATCATTTCCTGTAAAATCATCCAATCCAACAAATCTTTCTGACCGTTAGGTGTCTCCAGCATCTGTAATTGTTCTTGTGACATAAAACGTCTTACGCCTTGGATGTCTTCAAGATAAATCTCTCTCTCTCCAACCTTAGCAATTAAATTTTTTTCCATCTTTACTCCTCCATTTGTGTATATTGAGATTTAGAAGTATTTCAATTACTCATTTTATTGCTCGCGCACCATGTAATAAAAATCCAAATCTTTTAACCTCTAAATCCATTATACATGAAAAGTTTAACTATCCTATATTTTTATTTGTAAATATAATTATTTTATGTATTTTTCTCTAAAACATAAGCAATAATTTTCCATTATTATGTTATAATAGTAAAATACATTAATGATTATCTTCTATAAAAGAAGGGTATAGAAATAATTGAATAAAAAAAATGAAGGGAGCACATAGAATGAATCTTAATGCATTACGAAACATGAGTTATGGTATGTACATCGTTTCTTCCGGTAAAGATGGCCTCGGCAATGGACAAATTGCAAATACAGTTTTTCAAATCACCTCAGACCCCACTGTAATAGGCGTCAGTATAAATAAACAGAATCTAACCCATGAATTCATTGAAAAATCTAAAGGATTTAGCCTTTCTATTTTAAATACGGATGCCGATTTTAAATTCATTGGTAATTTTGGATTTAAGAGCGGTCGGGATATTGATAAATTTCAAAATATAAATGTAAAACATACTTCTTTGGATATACCTGTTGTATTGGATAATACCTGCGCTTGGATAGAATGTAAGGTCATCAATTCTGTAGACTGCGGAACACACACATTGTTTTTAGGTGAGCTGACAGACTGCGATGTACTAAACGAATCTGAACCCATGACATATAGCTATTATCATAAAGTGGTCAAGGGTAAATCTCCAAAAACCGCACCGACATTTATAAATAACTAATAACTAAAAGATAAGAACTAATAGTTAAGGAAGAAATTTTGCCTTAGCAAAATTTCTACATTAAATCATTAACAGTTGTTGAACAATAGTATAGTCTTAATAATTCAATTATCAATTACCCTAATCACTAATCACTAATCACTAACCACTAATCACTAATCACTAATCACTAATCACTAATCACTAATCACTTATAATTATGTTAAAATGGGTAAAAATTAAAACTATAGCCCTAAAATAAATTTAATGGATGAAAGGAAAGATTAATATGAAAAATTATGTATGTACAATATGCGGATATGTGTACGACCCCGAAATAGGAGATCCTGACAACGGAGTAGCACCCGGTACGGCTTTCGAAGATATTAGCGACGATTGGGTATGCCCTGTCTGCGGAGCAGGTAAAGACTCTTTTGAGGAGGAATAACATGTCAGCTGTAAAAATAGCCGATAATATATATTGGGTAGGAGCAGTTGACTTTGATTCAAGGGAATTTCATGGATACGAAATACCTTATGGTACTACATACAATGCATATCTTATAGTGGATGAAAAAATAACGCTGATAGATACTGTAAAAGAAAAATTTTCAAATACTTTGATTCAAAATATTTCCGAAATCGTAGACCCTGCAAGAATTGATTATGTTCTTGCAAACCATGTAGAACCTGACCACTCCGGTGGTCTTGATTCTATTTTAGATATCGCCAAAGCCGCACAGCTAATCACTTGTTCTAATGGAGAAAAAGGTTTAAGAGCATACTATCATCAAGATTGGAATTTTAAAATAGTTAAATCCGGTGATATTCTAAACACAGGCCGATACAATCTTGAATTTATTCAAACCCCCATGGTACATTGGCCCGATAACATGATGGTCTATCTTGAAGATACGCAAATGCTCTTTTCAAATGATGCCTTCGGACAGCACTATGCATCCAAGGAAAGATTTGATTTTGAAGTAGATGAGAAAATTACTCTCGAACGAGCAAAGGATTATTATGCAAACATCGTACTGCCCTTTGATGCCCCTGTTAAAAAAATATTTGCAGATTTAGAGGGAAAAGACATATCTATGATTCTACCCAGTCATGGACTCATCCTAAAAAACACTCTTACAAAAATATTAGGAAAATATAAGGATTGGTCCGATAATATAACTAATGAAAATGAAGCAGTTATAGTATATGACAGTATGTGGGGATCTACTAAAGAAATGGCTGAAAAAATAGCTGAAGATTTCGAAAAGAAAGGTATTCAAACAAAAACATTCTATCTAAAAGAGCACCATGTTTCCGAAATCATGAGTCATATCATAGAAGCTAAATATATTTGCGTAGGTTCCTCCACACTGAATAGACAAATGCTCCCCAATGTTGCTGCATTTCTCACTTATATGAAAGGATTAGCTCCCAAGAATAGAATCGGACTCGCCTTTGGCTCCTATGGCTGGAGCGGAGAAAGCATAAAATATGTCAACGAAGAGCTTGAGGAATGTAAGTTTGAGATGATGGAACCTATTAAACGACAATATAAAAACTAAAAAATTGCAGCTGATAAATCAGCTGCAATTTATTTATTTATTTAATTTATAACGTTATAAATCTTATAGACTATTTTGCCATCATACTTGGTAATACTGTAGCTATTTGCGGGAAGAAAATCAATAAGAAAGTAGATACAGCCAGAGCGATCCAGAATGGAATAACTCCTCTAAAAACAGTCTCCAATCTAATTTTCGTTATACCTGATGTAATGATTGCTACTATACCAACCGGTGGTGTCAGGAATCCTATCAGCAGCATCAAAATAGTAATTTCACCGTACCATATACCGCTATATCCGGCTTTGATGATCAATGGATAGAACATTGGCGTAAAGATAACTAAAATAGCCATTGCATCCATGAAGAATCCGGCAACAAAATAACAAACAAAGATAGCTGTCATAAGCACTAATGGTGGTAGGTCTATGAAATAAGTAATGATAAATTGAGGAATTTTGGTTACAGATAAGAAGTTACCGAATGTAACGCCTCCTACAAGGAGAATCATCAGCATGGAAACTATTTTAACTGTACCCAGTAATGCTTCATAGAATCCCTTAAATGTAAATCTTCTACCTGCTATACTTACCAATAAGGCTACAAATGCACCAATGGCACCGCCTTCAGTAGGAGTAAAGATACCTGCAAACATACCGCCGATACTAAGAATAAATATCGTAGGAACCGGCCATATGAGCTTAATTGAACTGAACTTTTCTTTCCATGTAGTACGTGTTGTTCCGGGAGCAAGCTCAGGCTTCCATATAACTAAAATGTAGCATGTAATAGCTAACAGGAACGCTGTCATAAGACCCGGTAATACCCCGCCTACCAATAACTGCCCGATAGATTCCTCTGTCAACAATCCGTAAATAATCAAAACGGAGCTTGGAGGAATTAAGATACCAAGCGTACTTCCGGAAGCTACGCAGCCTGAAGATAATCTGTCGTCATAATTCGCAGCACGCATTTCAGGAACTGCTACATTTGCAATAGTTGCTGTTGTTGCAATAACTGAACCTGAAACGGCAGCAAATGCCGCACAAGTTGCGATAGTTGCAATAGAAAGACCTCCTCGAATATGACCCATCCAAGCATTAAAGCCTTGGAACAGGTCCTTGCCTAAGCCGGTGTGACCCAGCAGCATTCCCATCAATGTAAACATCGGGATAACGCTCAATCCATAGTTATGCGCATTATTAAAGAGGTCTGTTCCTAATTTACCAAATGCGGCTGTAGGACCAATAATTATTCCATAACCTACCGTTCCTACCAACATCATAACAAATCCGATAGGTATGTTTAAAAACATCAATATAAAAAGAGCAATAATACCCATTAAACCAATTAACTCAGGACTCATCTGCCATCTCTCCTTTGTTGAAGTTTATTACGCTATCTATTAGTTCATATAGTAGAATCAAAGCAAGTGCTCCTACCCCAATTGCACTGATATATATCCACGGTGCAACCGGTAATCTCAGAACACTGGTTATCTGCTTGTTGGCAGCAACACGAGCAGCATAAAGCACTGTATTATAAAATACTAAGCTGAATAGTACTGTACTCACTAAATAACTTAAAACTCTTAGAACATGTCTGACTATCCTTGGAAATTTATCATACAGAATACTTATACCTAAATTTTCTCCTTCGATTTCTGCATATGCCAAACCTAAAGTAACAATGAATACCAGTCCGATTTTTGTTATTTCAAATGTTCCCGGAATAGGCATGTGTAAAAACCTTCTGCCTAAAACATCTCCAACTGTTAAAAACATCATAATTGCAGATATAATTCCACCGATAGCAGCGAGGAACACTGAAAGCTTTCTAACAATTTTTGTTATCGTTTGCATAAATCCACCTCCGTCCACTGATATATCTTACTAATTCTGCCTAAGGGAAGAACCCTTAGGCAGAAAACAACTAACTATTTTTTATATTTAGCTGCACTATCTTTTACTAATTTGAATGTTGCTTCTCCCGGCAGTCCGTCTTTTTCCATATCAGCTATCCAGCTTGCGATAAGCGGATCTACAAGAGTATGGAATTTGGTCATTTCTTCAGCAGGTAATTCTGAGAATTTTACACCTTTTTCTTTAGCAGCAGTAATAGCATGGTCTACTTCTGAGTCATAAAGTTTTCCGATTTTTTCTGGGAATTCTGCTAACAAATCTTCTATAATCTTTTGATCATCTGGGGAAATCTTAGCCCATGAATTTTTGTTCATAGCCATTACTAACGGTGTAATATACATATTAACTTTTATTATATCACTTGTTACTTCGTTAAGTTTAAAGGATGATAATGCAGTGATTGCCATAAAAGTACCATCTGCTATACCACGATCCATAGCATCATACAAATCGCTTACCGGCAGTGAAACTTCAACAGCACCTAATTCTTTTATAACGTCGTTATAGATAGGACCAGGTGATCTAAGTTTTAATCCTTTTAATTCAGCAACAGTTTTAATCGGTTTTTTCAGGAAGATATCACCGATATCTGTTCCTCCGAACCATAATAATTTGTAATTTTTATAATCGTATTTTTGTAATGTATCGAACATATCTTTTGCTGTTAAATTAGCTTGCAGAGATGATTCGAACATGAATGGGAACTCAAGTATTGAAGATAACTTGAATCTTCCAGGTGTATAATCAGGTAATACAAAACCGATATCAATTATACCAGCTTCTACTGAGTCCATAACATCAGTAGGTGCAGCTAATCCATTACTTGGATGGATTACTATTTCTACTCTTCCTTCAGTTTTGTCATATACGTCCTTTGCAAAAGGCTCTAATACATTTGGATGCAATTGATGCATTGGAGACATAAAGTGGTTCAAGTTCAAAGTTACAGGTTTATATTCCTGTTTAACTTCTCCGCCACCGGCGTTTCCTGTATCAGTACCGCCATTACCACCTGAACAACCAGTTAGCATAGTAACAACTAGCATTGAGACAAGAATCAATGAAATAATAATTTTAGATTTTTTGAACAACAAAAAAATCCCTCCTCCAAATTTCGTTTTTTTTTTTTTGTTAGTTCCTGCCAAGTTTTAATACATATTATTTAACACAGGAAGTCAATATACTATCTGACTATTCACATATTTCATAATATTCAAATCATTGTTAACTTTTTGTCGATAAAATCCTTTTATCATTCATATATATGGGATTTGTTAACTGCTAATACTTAATAACTAATAATTAAGGCAGATTTTACTAACGAAAGTGTCAGCCAAGCTGCCGAAAGGAGTAATTCTAAATTAACAATTATTCAATTTTAATCCATACACCATAAATCATTTATAATTCTTACCTCTACTAAATACTAAATCATAAATCTTAATCTTAATCTTAAATCTTAAATTCTCATTGCGCCGAAGGTGCATATTCACACTGCTATCCCCTATCCATTATTCACTATCCCCCAACCACTGACATATATTATATCAAGGCTAGATTTTATTGAGGTGATCAGAAATGTCTTATTCAAATAGAGAGCTGCTGGCTCGAATAATAAAATGCGAGGCCGGCGGTGAAGGTGAAAACGGTATGAAGGCTGTGGCAAATGTAGTCATGAATCGTGTACATGTCCCAAACGGCGAATATCTTCGGACCGGTCAAGGAGACCTTCAAAAAATTATTTATCAACCAGGGCAGTTCGATTGTGTAAGAGGCGAAATCAGAGGTCTTCCCAATCCTCAGACTATTTGGGCAAGTCCTCCTGAACAAACACATTACGATATTGCTGATTGGGCATTAGCCGGCAATAGCTTAAATACGACCGGTGAATCCTTATGGTATATGAATCCCTTTGTTCCCGAATGTCCGCCTTTTTTCCCTTATAACCGTTCAGGCTATTGGCAGGTTAGAATCAATGATCATTGCTTTTTTAATCCAACTGAATTATATGCTTCAACTTAAAAATAATTAATTTTAAAAAGGAGGTGCCAATCTTGCCCTCAAAAATGTATACATCAAAAATGGGATATGCTCCTATGACTCCTGCACCATATACTCCACCGAAAACACAACCAGGTATGCGCCCCAGTCAACCCGGTATACAGCCCAGGCAGCCCGGCGGCCAGCCTGCACTTCAGCCGCTTCCACAGCCGAGCACACCACCATTGCTTGATCAAACGGGCATGATGGATCCAAACAATAATAATGTTTTTATGAACCCCCTCTACACACAAGGTTATCTTGCTCAAAATATAGGAAGATATATAAAAGCAGAATTCCTGATAGGAACTAACGGTTTCGTTGATAAGGAAGGCGTACTTACAGAAGTAGGTATCAGCTATATAGTAATCCAAGAACCCCGAACAGATGATTTTGTATTATGTGATATTTATTCCATTAAATTTGTAACGTTCTTTTATTAATACAAACTATAAAGCATTCCTGAAATACGGAATGCCTTTTTTATGCATTGGGTTAAGAATTAAGATTTATGATTTATGATTTATGATTAACCGAAGAAATCTGCCGAAGGCAAATTTCAACCTTCCTTTATAACCTAACAGTAACCTTGGTTTCGTTGCAGGTTAAACGCAACGAGTTAGAAATCTATGATTTCGTTACCGAGACTGTTAACCTCTAACCTCTGCAACTATTAGTTCTCAGTTATTAGTTGTTAGTTTCCAGAGACCCGGTACCATC
>JAAYPU010000260.1 GCA_012519645.1 Clostridiales bacterium
CGTACCATTACTCTCAGCGATCTTGCAAAGGCTGCAGGTTATTCGCAATGGCATTCGGCCCGAATCTTTAAAGAATTATTAGGAAAGACCCCATTTGAGTATTTGAGAGCTTTGAGGTTAAGCAAGGCGGCACTCATGCTGAGGGATAATCAACCCAGAATAATAGATGTGGCCTTTGATTTTGTATTTGATTCTCATGAAGGCTTTACCAGAGCTTTCACTAAGCAGTTTGGTATACCGCCAAAAAGATATTGTGAGAATCCGGAGCCAATACAGCTTTTTATGCCTCATCGAATTCGAGATTATTACCTTACATTGCATAGAGGAGAGATGAAAATGTCTGAAAAGAAAAAAACAAGTACTGTTTTCGTTCAGGTAGTGGAAAGACCACAAAGGAAAGCCATAATTAAAAGGGGAATACGTGCAACGGATTACTATGAATATTGCGAGGAAGTAGGCTGCGATATTTGGGGGATGCTCTCCAGTATAAAGGAAGCCATGTACGAACCGGTAGGAATGTGGCTTCCAAAGCATTTGATCAAGCCCGGAACATCAAAATATGTCCAGGGGGTGGAAGTACCGACAGATTATGCAGGCAAAATACCGGAAGGTTATGATCTGATAGATTTGCAGCCGTGCAAAATGATGGTATTCCAGGGAGAGCCCTTTGATGATGAAAACTTTGAAGAAGCAATAGGAGAAATATGGGAAGTCATGAAGAAATATAATCCAAATATCTATGGGTTTGAATGGGCGGATGATGAGGCACCCAGATTCCAGCTGTCACCTCAAGGGTACAGAGGATATATTGAAGCAAGACCTGTTAAGGCAATTTCATAAATGAAATTGCCTTGAACTAAGAACTAAAAACTAAGAACTAAGAGTTAAGGAAAAGCCCGCACCGAAGAATAAAGCCTTCGGTGCAGTCTTTTTAATTTAAAATTGAGTGAATTTCAGTTATGAAATTCACTCAGTTTACTGTATAATAAAAAAATAGTGAAGTATCGATTTCGTAAAATACATAGAGGGAAAAAATATGAATTATGTTTATATTATTGAATGTAAAAATGGAGAATTATATACAGGTTGGACAACTGATTTAAAAAAAAGGATAGAAACACATAATAAGGGAAAAGGAGCTAAGTATACTCGGGGCAGAACTCCTGTAGTGCTGAGATATTATGAGGCATTTGACGTAAAAGAAGAGGCATTGGAAAGAGAACGGACCATTAAAAAAATGCCGAGAGGAAAAAAAATAAAATTATTTCAAGGAATATGAGGAAATATTTTCTCAAGATTCGGAGGATCATTATGACAGGTTTTTATCTTAAGATCATAGCTATAACCACTATGCTTATTGATCACATTGGAGCTGTGTTTTTGGATTTTGGCAGCTTGGAGTATTTGGTTTTCAGAAGTATTGGCAGGCTGGCATTCCCGATATTTGCTTTTCTTATTGCAGAAGGCTGTGAAAAGACAAGTGATATAAAAAGATATATGTTACGGCTTTTTATTTTTGCATGGATCTCAGAAGTTCCATTTGATTTGGCTTTTTATAACAGCTTTTTCGATTTCAGCCATCAAAATATATTTTTTACATTATTCTTAGGAGCAGCGGCTATCTATATTTATAATCTGGCATATAACAAAGACGGATTAATAAGGTATGGAGCATATATAATACCTTTTGCTCTCATGATTGTCGCAGAAGCTTTACGTACGGATTACGGAGCCATTGGCGTGTTTTTAATATTTTTTATATATCTTAACAGAGAACGGCGTCTTAACAAGTTTATTATTATAGCATTGGGAAATGCTATGCTGACCAGTCCCAAATATCCTGTACAGCTTTTCGGGATAGTAAGTCTCATTCCTTTGTATTTTTATAACGGAGAACGCGGCAGAAACATTAAATATATATTTTACATCTTTTACCCATTACATTTGCTGGTGTTGGGAATAATAAATAGGGTATAGGGAATAGGGAATAGGGAATAGCGAATAGTTAGTGGTCCGAAGTCCGGAGTCTGGAGTAGGTGTCAGGGCGCAGGCGAAGATAATAGATAATGAATAATAGATAACAGTTTATGAAGTTCATAAACTGTTATCTATTATTCATTATCTATTATCTTCGC
>JAAYPU010000261.1 GCA_012519645.1 Clostridiales bacterium
GATAACATGCCGTATCAGAAGAAATACTTTCTATACCGCGTTCATATACGCTTTTAGAAGAATGCGGGGAAAGAATAATCCTAAATCCAAGGTTAGTAAGAACCGTAAACCAGAACGGATAGTTTTCGTACATATTTAATACTCTTGGAATATCGATTACTCCTCTATATGCTTTCTCTTCGTCTAACGGCTCATATGCGAATAATTTCTTATATTTATAATCAAACAGATTTGGCAAACTTTTATCTGCAATCTCTTCACCGGCACCTTTTTCACACCTATTGCCGGTAATAAATTTTTTACCGCTGTTAAAGATATTAATTGTCAGCAAACAGTTATTTTCGCAGCCTTTACATCTTGAATGTCTTACCTTTGTATTGAAATTTGCAATGTCTTCCTTTCGAATCAATGTGGAAACAGTACCCGGCACATATTTATCTCTGGCAATCAGGGCAATTCCAAAAGCTCCCATAATACCTGAAATAGAAGGTCTTACAACTTCCCTGCCCATTATTTTTTCCATGCTTCTCAGTACTGCATTATTGTAGAAAGTTCCCCCCTGAACAATGATTTTTTCTCCGGCTTCATTTGGATTTCTCATTTTGATAACTTTATACAAAGCATTTTTTATAACTGAATAGGACAATCCGGCAGAAATATCTCCGATTGTCGCTCCTTCCTTTTGTGCCTGTTTTACTTTAGAATTCATGAACACCGTACAACGCGTACCTAAATCTACCGGCGCTTGCGCAAAATAAGCTTCTTCAGCAAACTCATGTATTTCCATACCTAATGACTTTGCAAATGTTTCCAGGAATGAACCGCATCCTGAAGAACAAGCTTCATTAAGCATGATATTATGGATTACTCCATCCTTTATTTTCATGCATTTCATGTCCTGACCGCCAATATCCAATATAAAGTCCACACCCGGCAAGAAATGCTCTGCAGCTTTATAATGTGCCATTGTCTCTATTTCTCCCAAGTCTATGGCTAAAGCTGTTTTCAATAAGCCTTCCCCATAGCCGGTTACAGCCGAATATGCGATCACAGCATTTTCAGGAAGTAATCCATACAGCTCATTAAGCATTTCATTAGTTGTTTCAAGAGGCTTTCCTTCATTGTTTTTATAAAATGAATATAGCAGACGCCCTTCCTCATCTATCAAGGCGGCCTTTGTAGTTGTAGAACCTGCATCTATCCCTAAAAAGCAATTACCGGAAGCTTGGGATATATCTATTTTTTCTATAGTATTTTTGTTATGACGATTTATAAAAGCATCATATTCTTCATTATCTTTAAACAAAGGCGGCAGGTACTTTATGTCTGTAACCGCAGTTTTGGGTGCATTCACAACAGATTCATAAATTTCCTTTAAGGTCACAATATCGTATTTATCTGAAAGCAATGCCGCGCCTATTGCCACATAATAATGGGAATTTTCCGGGAATATGACGGATTCTTCTTTTAGATTCAGGGTTTCAATAAATCGCTTTCTTAATTCGGATAGGAAAAACAAAGGACCACCTAAAAAAGCGATATTGCCTTTGATCGTTCTGCCACACGCCAAGCCTCCTATAGTCTGATTTACTACGGATTGAAATATGGAAGCCGCAATATCTTCTTTTCGTGCACCTTCATTTAATAAAGGCTGAATATCTGTCTTTGCAAATACTCCACACCTTGCTGCTATCGGGTATATTGTAGTATAATTCTTAGCTAAATCATTAAGACCCTGTGCATCAGTCTTTAACAGAACTGCCATTTGATCTATAAAGGCACCGGTTCCGCCTGCGCATGTACCATTCATCCTCTGTTCGATCGTACTTCCGTAAAAGGTTATTTTAGCATCTTCCCCTCCAAGCTCAATGGCTACATCTGTATGAGGAATAAAGGTTTCAACAGCTTTACTGCATGCAATGACCTCCTGCTCAAAAGCAATGCCAAGACTTTGTGACAGTGCCAATCCGCTTGAGCCTGTTATGGCAAGCTGAACATCACTGTCAGGAAACTTTTTGTAAATACTATGGATTACATCGGATGTCTTTTTCCAGATATTTGACATGTGTCTGTCATAACTGCTAAAAACTATTTTATTATTTTCATCTAATAGTA
>JAAYPU010000262.1 GCA_012519645.1 Clostridiales bacterium
AAGCAGGTGATATTATGGCTGAAACTCAAGGCTTCGGTGACGAATTCTATAAAGGTAGAGTAGACACAAGTTTACTGTTTTTCTTCCTCATACTTGTCATATTATTCTGCGACTACTATTATCGTTATTAAACGATAACGCTGCACTTTGCCTTGAAGGGCAAAATAAACAAACATATATGGCAGCTTGTATGAGCTGTCATTCTTATTGCATAATACTTATTTCAGAAAATCTCTTAACAGTCCGCCCAATATTTCAATGCCCTTTACTATTTTTTCCTCACACATATTAGAGTAATTCAGGCGTATTTCATTCTCTTTTCCACTTGTTGTATAAAAGGATCCGCCCGGAACGAAAGATACCTTTTTCTGTAATGCCAGCTGCAGCAATTCCCTAGCATTATAGCCTTGAGGCAAGCTTATCCAGACAAATATGCCTCCCTTGGGAATCTCATATGTCACATTTGGAGGAAAGCATCGCTTCATAGTGCTTACAGCCAAATCTCGGCGGCTTTTGTAAAGTTCTATTATTTTGCCTATATGTTCATCTAAGTCAAACTTGTCCATATAAACATCAATCATTCTCTGATTGATGGAAGATGAACTAAGATCTATATTGGGTTTTAACAGCAAAAACTTTTCTATCATAGATTCACTTGAACAAATCCATGCCACTCTGAATCCGGGACAGAATATCTTAGAAAAAGACCCGCAGTTTATAACTTGTCCCTTATCATCTAAAGATATAAGCGAAGGACGATCCATTTCTTCATAAGCGATCTCTTCATAAGCAGAATCTTCAATAATGGCAATATCATAGTCCTTCATGATATTCATAAAGGCTCTTCTTCTTTCAGCAGTCCAGCATCGGCAGGTAGGATTTTGAAAATCCGGTATAACATATGCCATCTTTATCCTTTCCCCATATTCCGACAATATTTTTTCAAGCTCGGAAGGGATAATACCCTCATTATCAGTAGGCACTTCAATAAAATCAGCTCCATATGCTTTAAAAGCATTGAGAGCTCCTACATAAGAAGGTGTCTCACAAAGAACGATATCTCCTTTATCTATAAAAAGCATACCGCACATATCCAAGCCTTGCTGAGATCCGCTGGTAATAATAACACTTTCTGCAGAAAGCTGCATGGAATATTTTTTATTCATACGCTTTGCAATTTTTTCTCTTAATGGCAAATAACCGCTGGTAGAACTATAGCTTAACGCTTCATAACCATGTAAGTCCAATACCTCTGTTAAAGCTTCTTTAATTTCAGCAATAGGATATGTCTGAGGAGAAGGAAATCCTCCTGAAAATGAAATCATATCAGGTGCTTCAGCCAGTTCCATAAGTCTAAGCAGCTCACGATCTTGCATTTTTTCCATTCTTTTTGAAAGTCTCATTACATCCTCCTCTTTCCAACAGCCCAATAGCTTCTGCTCTTACTAAATTAGGCTCTGAATCATAATTAAAATTTGTAAGATAAGATTTATTACCTATAATATTTATATCTATTGTTTCCCGCTTTTCGATCGCGGCTAATATCTGATACAGCATATGAACACATTCCTCTATCGCTTTATCGTATAATTCCATAAAGGAATAATTATACACCTCGCTTTCATCCAGCGGATGCGTCCATGTCATTTTTTCAAAATTCATGTATTTTTTGCTCTCATCTATATTTGAAGAATACAAAGGTTTGCCAAGTATTATTTTTTTTCCGCGAATTTTTTCCAGCCCTTTTAAAATGCTTTTCTTTATTTTATATGAATCATAAAGCAATTTAAATGCAGTAACCATATTTTTATATGCACAAGATATTTCTTTTTCTGTTAACCTGATATCATACACTTCTTGAATCGTATCCTGCAGGTATGTCTTAATAATTGAAGGCAGCTCTCTGTCCATGCTGATCAGGCTATATACAGGTTGTTTATATGCATGTGTATTTTTTTTATCATGCCATACATACACATCTATCATGTTTTCCATTATCTTATGGTTATGACAATACCAACCTTTTTCGGTGCCCTTATCAAAACAAAAGCCAGAA
>JAAYPU010000263.1 GCA_012519645.1 Clostridiales bacterium
ACAAACTTTCTTGGAAAGTTGAATATTAATTTTCTGTTACTGCGACTATCCTGCATGGCATAATCTCTTAGAATTTCATGGTTTCCATCATAATAATCTTTGTATTTCTGCTTTCTTGCAACTTGTGTTGCCAACTCATTCAAACAGAGCCAAATGAGTTCTTCTGTTACTTTCAAATTATCAACTCCTTTTTTATTCATTTTTCGTCATTATTAACATTGAAAAAGTATACATTTAGTGATATTTTTAAGATATAAAACAATAAAGGAGGAAAAATTATGACTTATTCTACAGGGGAAAAACCCGGCGCAGGAACATATCAATGTACTAAATGTGGTCAAATTGTCGTTTTAGATGATAGTACTGATACTCTTCCACCATGTCCAAAATGTAACAATACTACTTACTACAAAATTTCTTAATATTTCACCTTGCCCAAAAGGACAACTTTTTTGCCCCTTTGGGTTTTTCTATCAAAATCCTAAATTAATTAAATCATCCATCTAGTGTTTCAATTATTTTAAATTCTCCCAATTTCATCCCATTTTCAAGTTTCCATTATCCTAGTCCTGTAGCACTTCTTCCCATAACAATAATGGCTGCAGGGGAAGAACTATCAAATTTATAATCCTTTGTAAATACGTATACATTTTCTTTTTCAATCATAATGCCTTCTTCAATTAGTTGGTCTCTCAACTTCTTATATGAGTTAGGAAACGAAGGAGTTAAATCTTTGGATGCCTTCGAACCTGTCAACACCACAAATCCATCTTCCTGATTAATTCCCATTGCATCAACATTTCTAACCTCTGTTTTAATAAAAAATATTGGATGATTTTTTTTACTACTATCAATGTGCATGTGACTTACATTTTGAGGAATTATTTCTTGTTCTATAGGATAAATCTTTTTTCTTATATCTAAATATGTTTCCTCAGCATCTGCACTGAAAGCGTTAAATTGTTCAAATAGCTTACTAGACATTTCATGATTAAAAATACTTGCCTTATGCCATAAAATTTCTGTATCTTCAATTAAAGAATCAATACACGCCTCAATAATCACACCATACTCCATGTTATTAAATAAACCATTCTGAGTAAAATTAGCAGACGTAATCATTACTTTTGTTTTATCTACCATATAAATTTTAGCATGTAGGTTTGAGAAATATCTAATTTCAATCCTTGGATTTTTTTCTAAATCCATGAGCAAATTCAAGTCTGATGCACCAACCAAGCAATCATTCAATGAAATTTTTGTAATAATTCTTATCTTGAAAATTGGCAACTTAAGCAATCCTGAAATCAAACTATTTTTTGCTATGTATGGTGCTATGATAACAATTTCATTTTTAGCACCTTGAAATAATTCCTGTAATTGTTCTCCTATTGAACCATATCCACTATGGTTATTAACAAAATTGAAACTCATAACATCAATCTCCATTCTATAAACTTCTCTATTTTATAGAATTCTACATGAGTATTCAATCTCCTCTAAAACAGCAAACTTCTATCATAAAATTTCAATTTCTGTACTCCCTGCACCAATTGCACTGCTCCATACAAACTATCAGGTGCATCATCATGTTTTGCGCCCTTATTGTAATCCCTCACTTGGTTATTGTACGAAACATTCATTGGATTAAACAAAATAAATCCTCGTTTGATATCTGGTTCTAGTGTAATAATCCTTTCATGTTTTTGACCTTTTGAATTGACTTCATCCACCGAAATAAAAATCTGATGTTCCCACAAACTTTCTTCAAATTTCTGCTTCATGTAACTTTGTGCTTGAGTTGCTTCAAAACCAATCTTCTCTACTGGAATTAACGGTAGCTTTTCTATAATGACTTGAAACAAATCATCAGGCAGCAATTTATATATCTGCCCATCCAACACATACATTTGACCTGTTTTTTCATGTCTACCAATAATGGTAACCGCAGAATAGTCATTTCTCTTTCCAGCTTTAATGGCAGGGTCAATATACATGACAATCTCTAAGTCCTCATACTCTGGTCGTACTTCCCAATAAGAAATGTTCTGGAAGATATAATCATCAGTAGAACGTGGGTCGTTTTGCAATTCCTTATAGAAGGATTTCTCACCCATCATTTGGCGTGCCAAGGCTTGTTACCTCCACGCCTTTTACTGTTGAGGAAGTTTTCAGCGTTGCATCACTGCTTGGAATTGAAACTGTTGTAATGTTGGCAACTAGAATATCATCAATTTCAAGCCAAGCACCACCAGTCTCAGGTGTTGTAATCTTAAACCATGTAATGCCTTGAAAATCAGCTGTAGCTGGCAGTGATATTAAATCAGTGTCAATTGGGTCTGAACTCAACATACCTGCTACTGCACTAAATGAACCATTCTTGCTTGTTGTTATTGTAAAAGTTTCATCTCCATTACCATTTTGGTTACTTAGATAAAAGGATTTCAAATCAAAGATTTTTCCTGGTTCAATGGTTACTGTTGCTGTCTTGGTTTTTCCATCCCACCCAGTATAAACTGACTCAGCTCCATGTCTTCCCAATGAAGAACCGGCGGAACTACCAAACTTCATTGTATCGGCATTATTATCAATTGTAACTGCTGTAAATGTGAAAGTAGTATTAGAGCCAGAATGGGTGAAATCTAGGCTATCCGTATCTTCACCTAACAAAAGACCATTTCCACTTTCAAATGTCAATGTTACATCACTACTTGGGGCAGGAGTTACTTCTACATTTATTCTATAATAATTTACTGATGTTGAATCTTCTGCCGTAACTTTAATAATGAAGAAATCAGCATTATTAATTGCCTCATTGTTATAGGCTGCATCCGTTGCAAAGCCTGCTGTAGATGAACTCGAAGCATACTTCACAGCTTTCACAGTAGCATTGGAATCATTTTTCTCAAACAGCGTAACAAAGGTAGTCGCATTGCTAGTATCTGCCGCTTTTGCCGCTGTAATCGTTACTGCCCCAGCTGTTTCAGAACCTAACGTTGCGCTTGGTGTTCCAAGGCTTGTCACTGCCTCACCCTTCACCGTCGAAGATGTTTTCAATGTTGCATCACTACTTTGTGCCGGTAATGGCTTTATATTGGTCAGATAGATATTGTCTAGGGCAAACTGCATATTTGAACCATCAGCATAAAAATCGAAATATGTAATATCTTGAAAGCCAGAGTTGCTAGAAACATCTATTGACGCTTCACCATTGTCAGTCCCTTTATAATCTATTTGTTCCTCAACGTTGTACCCCGTCGAACTGGAAATCAGCATAATCGATCCAACACTCCGAACATTTTTGTCATTATCCAATATTCCAAAGGTATTCAAATTGAATGAGTATCCTGGCAATGAAACGCGTACTCTAGTTGAATTAGCAAATTCTTCATTCACTACATTAGGTGCCAATACATTTCCGTCAAACGCAGCGAAAGTGCCAATCAGTTCAACTTCATCTCCAATTACAAACTTACCATCTGTAGCTACAATTAAAATGTCTTTTCCATTCACCGTTTGTTTAACCGTTCCTAATGCTGTATTTCCAGTATTGTCAGCAATTGGCTCAGTATTCCCTTCGAAATCAAACATAGCTGTATCCCCACTTGGAATGTAGGCATCAATATCTATTCTAAGGGATGTACTTTTATTTCCTGTCCCATCCTTTACTATGATATAAATATCCATTGCCCCTTCTGTTAAACCAATAGGATTTGTAATTGTTGTTTCAGACGTTGTACAGGTTATTCCTACCCCGTCAGTATCTATCGTCGGTTCTACATCTCCGTCTCCTACCACTTTATAGTAATAGCTTCCCTCCATATCAGAGGTAAAATTTACAGTAGCTGTGGTATCGCTGGTTCTGTTTACTGTTCCTGCTGTCAAAGTGGGTGCAACGGCAGGTGCTAAGATGTTCAGCATACATGTTTGGTTATCAACCATAAGGTTTTGAACATCAATGTAATAAACCCCATTTTCTGTCAGAAAAGCAGTATAGGATATATGCCCCATATAATCTTCATTATCATCTCCTGCTAAGGCTGTAGTGTCATCATTTGCATATAAATTAGACATTATATCTGTGTTAGGGTTGGCCACCGAATCTGAAGTTGAAATAGTGTAAATCCCTGTACTTGGTGCTATAAATTTGTAGAATCTTTGAGCAACGCAGGTATATACCTCCGTAGTTCCAACATAAACACTAGGCGCACTAAGTCTATCCGCTGTTCCTGTTACTAATGCAAAAGCTGTTGTTGACATAAATGGAAACAATCCAACCACCATAATAAATGTCATTATTAATGATATAATTTTTTTTTCAATCTTTTTTTTCATATAACAACCTCCTTCTCAATTTATTAATTAAACCACTTTTATTCTCTAACGCTTTCCGTTTCTCCTGCCTGCAGACTTCCTATAATTGCCTTCAAGGTTGCTGTAGGTGCTTGGGTTACCGTCACAACTTTTACTGCTACGTATGTTTTCATCGTTGCGTCACTACTTGTTGTAGATTGTGCAATAATATTGGTGAGATTTATATTATCCAAGACCAACCGCATATTTGAACCGCCAGCATTAAAATCGAAATGTGTAATATTCTTAAAACCAGGATTTGCAGAAATATTTATCAGTTCTTCCCCATAGTAATTTGTTCCATACCTAATTTGTTGCCCGACGTTGTACTCTGTTCCATCACTAGAAACCAGTATAATGAGTTTTGGACTGTGATCATTAATG
>JAAYPU010000264.1 GCA_012519645.1 Clostridiales bacterium
CGGAATTTAGAATACCCTACTATAATGAAAATCCCTATGATCAATATAACTAATAATTCATTGCCCACAATAACTTACACTCCACAAAATAACTTATCGATTACAACGTGACTACACACATCATAGTACAAAAAGCCTGATTTTGCACAATTTCGCACCTCAAGGCTAGTTATTAATTGCTATAGCATCTACGCCGTCCCCCGAAGTATTCTAGGGGTCTCACTACCTGTGATTCTAGTTCATCCTGCTTCTACTGTCTTACCCCTAACTGCCTTGTGTTCATATAATGTTTTCATGATTTCTAAATCCAACTTTTGCTTTTGCTACTGAATACCCATCTAAACTTCTCCTTTCAAAATAATTTATTTTACATAGCCCTTTTAACTAAAACTGAATGATTGTATTGCTGCCTCTGACTGTACCGGAACCGTTCCACGCGGGTCTAAGTTCGTATCTTCAAGAGAAAAACTAAAATCGGCATCAGTTATACACTTCTAATGCCGATTTCCGTAAGGGTTCTTATGCCTGTCTTTTCTACCAGAAATGACGTTTTTTTCTCTTGTAAACCCAGAGTGGGGCCGTTTTTTTTATTCTTATCCGAAGGTCTAGTATGAAATCATTCTCTTGTGCCGGTCCCTCTAGGGCTAGCGCGTTTTCCTGTTAAGAATATTTTACCCTCCTATTTTTCACGACTTTTTTCATTGATTTGTCGCTCCCTCTATTCTCTTTTCCCATATTTATCCGCAAGAGAAATCCCTTTTATTTCCCTTCATATATATGGTGCATTTATATTTAATTACTTTTGCTTATAAATTCTATAACATTTTAATCGGGTATTATGACTTCTGGGTGTTTCATAAATTTTTCTTCGTTGAAAATTATGATTTCTGTACCGGGGTTTTCCGGATCAGATAATCCACAAATCACTTCAATTGCTTGATTCATATTATCATCATCTATAAGCCGCCAGTCTCTAAGCATATCGGTTAAAAACATAGCGTTCATGTTATCTGGATCAGTAATATGCTTAATGTGATACTTTTAGATTATTATCTTGCGTTCTTTGGTCAACTTATACCCTGCAGCAAGAATGACCATAGCGCCATGACGCATAAGCCAACGCCATGTTTCACGGACACTTCCATACCCTAGTTTCTTGGAAAATTTGGTTTTGCTGTATTGCTTTAGCCTGGGAGGATACTCGTTTATAAACAATCTAATGCCATTGGGGTTATGCATTATTTCTCCATATGAATTTCGTGTTCCCCCTGTATCAGTTAAGCCACAAAACTCAAATTGACTTTTAATGTAGTTCTCAACACGGATTTCACCTGCACGGTTTGCCCACTCTAATGCTGCTTGCTCTATTTTTTCAAGTTCTTCGTAGCTAAGGCTTTGCATTTTTTCATTGTGTTCTTCAGTAATTGGCCGCATCTCGTCACTCTTGTTCTGGACCTTGCTCTTGGTTGTAAGCGATCTCACCATTACTAATTTGGCTCAATAAGTTTTCTAGTTTATTTATGGCTTTTTCGAGCCTTTCAGTAGTGCAGCCAATTCGCATCCATTCATCCGCTTTTAGATTTCGCTTTCCTGCTGACACAGTATAAATGGGGTTATCCTGCGCCACTCTTAAATGCAGTAGTGGCAAGGGCTTATCCATACTTTTTCCCTCCTTGTTGGCGCAGCTTTCTTAATTCCAAATTTTGTCTGCGCCGCATTTTTAACATTTTCACCCTCTACTGGCGTATTCTCTAGGTCTTATCCCTGGCGCAGGTTAAGGTTTTTGCTCTGTTTTTTGTCTCACAAAAAGGCGGGTTAAAATTAATAACCCGCCTTTTATTTTTAGTCGAACAAAACAATATCTAGTTTTCGTGCTACCTCGAGGAAGCCAATTTGCAGTTGAGTAAATTAAAGCAATTACTTCTATAGAGGCTTACATAGATTTCTATAACAACAACCGTCCCCATTCACCTCTGGGATATTTAACTCCGGCTGAATATTACCAGCAAAGCATTCTACAAAATGTCGCCTAACTGTTAACGCCAATCTAAAACGTCCGCACCCCCTTGCCGGACATTATGAGGTAGCAGTAACATCTGGCAGAGTGGTCCACTTTTTCGCTAGCGTTTTTCACCTCCTTGCTTCTGTTTTAGTTTAGCGTTTATAGGTTTAAGGAGTATCCTTAAGCGGATACCCCTATTTTTATATGTCTTTATTAACATTTATATAATCAAAAGCCTGTTATTTATCGACTAAAATGGCTAAATACAAGTAAACTAATAAAAAGGGAAGTAAAATCCAGATATTTAGAGCATTGTCGAGTATAAAATGATTTAACAATTGTATTCCTTTGGTTTTTCACGATTAGCAATAATCATGCTAGATTTTCCAGACTTAAAAAATAACACTAATGTCATTACAAAAGATAAAGCGATTAATACAATCCATGTAATAGTTGCAATAATTCTTGTAGATTCCGCTTTGTTTGTAAGTTGCTTTAGTGCTTCAGCTTTATACCAATAGTCAATATTTGATATTTGATAATCTAACTTCTTTATTTGCTGGTCTGTTTTTCGCCATTCATAATAATCAGTGACAATATTCGTTGGTATATGTGAGCGAATAACATCAGGACTGGGTTTTATTGGCAACCCAGCTTCAACCATTAAACTTTTTAAGCCCCAAGGCTCATTGTCGATATCATATGACTCAGTTACTTCTCTAATCAATTCAGGGTCGTTTTTCAATGATTCATATAAAACTATATATTGAGTATGTCCCTTGCTATAGGACTGTTTATTTTTTTCTAACTGCAGTATCTCCTTTTTGAGTTCATTACGCTTTTCTATCCCTTCATAAGTCTTTTTAAGGTCGTTAGCAGCACTTTTAATAATACCATCTGTGAAATAGGGGAATGCTTGCCCTGACATATAATCATTGGTATTTGGGTTGATATTAATGCCGTGAAGAATCTTCTGCCATGGTTGAGCTTTTTTATTGTTCCAATAATTTGGTTCTTTAGCAAATAGCCAGGTATAAGACCAGAAGTGATATTCTTCATTAGGCAGAGTACCATGCAGTTCAACCCACGTTTGACCAGTCCACCTATCTTTCATTGCTTGTATTTTAAGGGGTTTCTCAAAGCTTTGAACAGGTTCCTTATCCCATCTAAAAGCTCCTGCCAGAGATAATAGAATTAAAAGAACTAAAGGAATAACCCAAATCTTTTTATTCATTTATTCCCCAACCTTTCGATAATTCTTATTCTCTTTTTCTTCTAAATGTACTGCCCCCATTTTGTCAACACAGTTAGGCAACATTTTGTAGAATGCTTTGCTGGTAATATTCAGCCGGAGTTAAATATCCCAGAGCTGAATGGATACGATTGTTGTTATAGAAATCTATGTAAGCCTCTATAGAGGTAATCGCTTCAC
>JAAYPU010000023.1 GCA_012519645.1 Clostridiales bacterium
AGTATAAAAGCGTACACGCCGCTTCTGCGGATTGTGTTGGGGACTTCGCCCCCATGCTCCCTAATTGTAACCACACTTTTTATTGTAGTTGGATTCTTCTTAGCGAATGCTTTGTTAATTCAAACAGTATCCGATCTTAAATATAAAATGGTATAAAATGGATTTCGTGAAAATATCCGTTTCTTCTCATAAAACACTAAAATTTGTGTTAATAAGAAAAAACGTTTCATTTAACAACGATTTGTGTTATAATATATATCGTAAGGAGGGTTTGATATGCTTTCATATATTAGATTAAAGAACTTCAAATCATTTTCAGACATAATGTTTGATTTAAGGGGAAAAGGTGGTATCCCAAAAAGAATGGTGTTTGTTTACGGTGAAAATGGCGCCGGAAAATCCAACCTAATTTCTGCACTGCTTTTTTTAAGTAAAACTATAATGTCTATAAAGAATCAAACACGAATGAAAAAATTTATTGATTCCTATCTATCTAGGGAAGCTGAAAAGAACATAGACCAAAGTGTGAGAAACGAATTTATGGAAGAGTTTCTTAAGAGTCAGCTATTTGATTTAGAAGAGTTAATAAAAGAATATAAAACATTAAATAGTGAAGGTACGCTCGAAATTGAAATTGGATTTTTCCTTGACGGTGTTGAGGGTAAATATATCTTATCATTTGATACTACTAAGGTAATATATGAGAAGTTAATATATAAAATAAATGAACGCAGAGGCATAATCTTTCAATTGTCTGAAGATAATGTAATAATGAGTCCATCAATTTTTTTTGATAGCGCCTACAGCAGAGAGTTAAGAGAAAATATTGAAAAATATTGGGGTAAGCATACTTTCATGAGTATACTAGATAATGAAACTGTTACGAAAAATAGAAAATTTATTGAGTCCCGAGTTCATCAAAATATATTTGATGTCCTCAAATGGTTTCGAAGATATTCTGTTTTATGTAAAACAACCCGCTTAGATGCCGGTAGAATAGCCGTTCCCTTTCACTTTTTAAGAAACCTTGAAAGCGGTATTGTTAAAACTAGGGACAATAGAGAGTTGCTTGCTTTTGAAAAAATATTGAATAAGTTCTTTACTGCATTGTATTCTGATGTAAAAAAAGTCTATTACAAATTTGAACCAAAAGAAGATAGGCTTCAATATGAATTATATTTCAAAAAATTATTGAATGGAAAGATATTAGATATTCCATTTAAATTAGAGTCTACAGGCACACAAAAATTACTGGAAATATTTCCGTTTATCTTTTCCGCACTTTCCGGTTCAACTGTTTTCATTGATGAAATTGATAGTGGAATTCATGATTTATTAATGTATGAAATAATTGAGTTATTAGGCGAAGCTCTCGATTCTTCACAAAACGGACAATTAGTCGCTACAACACACAATACTCTACTTATGGACCAATTAGCAAATGAAAATGTGTATATTTTAAGTTCAGATGTCGAGGGTAACAAAGATATAGTCTCCGTAGATAAATATAGTTTCAGAACACAAAAAACTCACAGTATACGATCTAAATATCTTAATGGAGATTATTCGGGAACCCCAATCACCGGATATTTGGATTTTTCTGAGATAATTGAGGATGTAGAAGATTACATTAATAATGACGAAGAGTTCTTTGAAGAGGAATAATAACATGAAGAGGTCCTCTATAAAAACAAGAGTCATGACTATCGTTCATGGTAAATCTGAGCGCACAATTTGCCTTTCAATTAAATCAAACCTAAGAATCAAACATTATATTTATGCTGATAAGAAAGGTGAAAAAAGCATTCAGATTGATGAGCTCATGAATATATTAAATAATGCAAAATTTAAGGATTTAAAAAGTTTTATAAGAAACTATCCAGATATTGAACATAAAAAGGGAAAACTACTTAATTTTAAGCTTTTCATAATCATGGATCTTGATGATTGTAACAAAGAAATGCAAGAAAAATTCAAGAGTAAAGAAATGTTTACAAATCATTGGTTATATGATTATATTGTACCCATATATAATGATCCTAATTTGGAAAAAACGATGAACGATGCAGATATTTCAATTACAAAAAAGAAAGATTACATAACAATATTTCCAACAAATCAAGGAGACTTAGATCTCAATATGGCTAAAGATTTTAGTGAGTCTTTGAAAAAATGTAAAAGCTCTAATTTTAGGGAATATGTAGAATACTGTATCTCTATAACCACTGAAACTCAATTCTTATACAAATAAACTTAGTTAAGCAAAAAATCGGAATAAGCCTTTTAAAACATACTGCCATATAAACAATACTCATGAGATAGGTATTATGCCCTAACTAATTATTAAAAAGATATGATAAATAAAAATGATTGATTTAAGAAGCGATACAGTAACCCTGCCAAGCGCTCAAATGCTCAACACTATTATGTCAGCGCCGCTTGGTGATGACGGACGGGCAAACGCCAAAGGCAGAGGAGAAGACGCAACAGTAAACGCTTTGGAAGATTACGCGGCGGAATTATTCGGCAAGGAGACAGCTGTGTTTTTTCCAACAGGTACCTTGGCTAATACATCAGCCCTGCTTACATGGGCAGAGCCGAATCAAAAGGTATTGATGGAGCCCCTTTTGCACATTGTGAAATCAGAAAAGACGGCATTCTCCCCCTGTTTTGGGCAGTTTATGCCTATATCTACTAATACATACAAAGGAAAAAGGACAAACTCCAATATTTTGTAGAGTTTAAGAAGAAAAACAATACTATTGATTTTCAACCTATCCAGCTCAAAAAATATAGGATATGAATCAATATAACGAGGAATACGAAAAACTCAGTTTCCCTGAAATATATAAAAATGATTATTTGGCAATTCTAAGCAAATCCGCTTCTTTAATTTATTCAATCAACATAACAGAGAATCGGTAAAAACTTCAATAAATAGGTTTATCCTTCAGGAATTAAAAGCAGATGGAGCTAATTACACTATTAATTAATTGTTTTATACTATTCGTGTATAGGTTTGAGTCTTTGCTGTGTAAAGTACGCACAGAAGTGATCAATGTATGAGGAGTATGCTGCATATTGATAGGCTTCCTTGCGGTAAACAAAGTATGTGTTCAGACGGTACGGTGTACCATCAGTTTTATGAATGGGTTTCAAAAATAAATTGTCCATTGATTGCAGCCGGCTTTCTGTCAGAATACCCCAACCTAGACCTGCTCTAATCATTGCCACCACATTTCTGGAGTCACCGGTAATGTCAATATAACTTTTAACGGGTACAAGCTCGTACATGCTCATAATCCATTCACTGACAATATTGGATAGATAAGGGTTTATCAGGTTACGAATCATTGGTGCACTCATAAGATACTCTTCCGTAATGGGCTGAGCCGCAGCAATTTGCAAGGCATCATTGAAGATCATAAAATGTTCTTCCTCCCAATGGCTCATTTCCGTTTCACGCAATACACCCATCATAAGATTACCGTCTTTAATCTGTTTATACAGGCTGCGGGAGTTTTCAACTTTAATGTGCAGATGAATATCTGGATACATATCCTGAAAGGCTTTAACCTGATTCACATGATATTGATTAAAGAAGTTGCCTGTCG
>JAAYPU010000265.1 GCA_012519645.1 Clostridiales bacterium
CAGACTTCAATACACCTTCCGCAGCCGACACATTTGTCTGAATCAAGTTTCAATGTGCATACATTTTTCAAATATTTGTTTTTCATAAGTCCTTCCTCCCTTAAATATGAATAAAACAGTTTATCATCAGCATCACTGTTCCAAGTCCTATGGTAAAGCCAATCAAAGGAACAGCAATCTTCATTTCTCTGATAACTCCTGAAAAAGATGTATACGTTGAAGATCCTGTAAAATTCATTGCAAAATATGAAGCAACCGATGGCAGAATCAATAAATACGCAAAAGCTTTTAATATGCCATACTCAGGTATTGCAAATCCCCCGTTAAGAATATTCACTGCCATTGCCCATATCAAACCCATAATCCAGCCTTTTGCGGCAAACGCCTTTACAGGAATCCAGGGCAGCAAAAGAGGAGTTATTACAGTGCCTGCTATCAACGCTCCCATAAGTGCATAAAAGTCAACTACTCCAAAGGGATTAACTGCAATTAGATTTACAAGAAACATTATTCCGAAGACAAGTATTGCAATCTTAAAAGTACTTATAAATTCAATCGGAGTCAGTACCGCTCTGTTGATAATATTAAACTTGACTTTACGCATTTCATCTTTAGCTTTCATACCTGCCTCCAGAAATTCTTTTATATCCTCAGCTCTCACAGGACCATAAACTACCCTGAAGCCGGACTTCTTTTCAACCTCATGGGCACTTACTCCCGGTGCGCCAAGCTGGGGAAGTATCAATGTTTTGTGCGAAACAATCCCAGAAAGCCTAATTTTAGAAATCCTGTTTAAAAGCTCCTTAGTTCCAAAAGTACCCTTTCCCGCTGAACACCATACGTTTACTCCTTTTGTATCCAACACCACTATCCATGCATTAAGATCATTCAGCTCTTTCCTTAATGCATCAAAGGTCAGCTTGTAGTTTGCCGTAACAAGTACAGGAGAAGTATCATCAGGCATTCCTGCGGCATATAGGCCGGGATTTATTTTATAATTCATCCTGCCTATTCCGAAACGTACTTTGCATGCGCCAGCTATATCGGATAAGCTCAATTTGGTGCTAATCCGTGGTATTTTTCCTTCAGATGTGTCTATTCCTCCAAGAATCCATCTCTGCCTTGCATCATATTGTAAAACAGGCTCGCAAGTTGACATGCCTGCATTTTCACAGCAGCACGAATTCTGATTTGACACGCACTCCGAAGAAGTTTCATTCTTTTTAATTGCTTCTTCGGAATTACAACAGCTATTTGTGTTCATAGCATTACCCCCCAAAAATTAAAATCAACAACATTCGCTTTTACCAATTTCTCCGAGCAATAAACCAAGGCTTTCCAATACCTGCTCTCTTTTATCCATTGGCAGGCTATGATAAACTTTTTCAAAATAAGAGTTCATTCTTTCCTCGATATTCCTGAAAAGCTCATTTCCGCTTTCTGTAAGCGTGATAGTAACGTATCTCCTGTCTGATGGATCGATGTCACGTTTCACCATGCCTTTGCGGACGAGCTTGTCAACTGTCCGGCTCATAGAACTGTTTTCAAGATTAAGAAGCTCTGCAAGTTCATTCAACGATATGCTGCCCGCCCTGCCTATCTCAACCAGCGCGTGGCATTGAGCCATAGTCACCTCGCAACAGGATACTTGAAAATCTCCAAGTATCCCAAGTTTTCTTTCAAGTATTCGTATAGCCTCCCGCAGTTGTTTTGATTTGCGCATATCATTCATGCTGTATTTCTCCTTATCTTTCAGTTTATTTTTATTCCTTTTATTCTGTTTCACACAACTGTATTCAATAAATGATGTTTAAATATACATTCTCATAATTTTAATAAACCTTACTTTTGCAGTGTCTTGCAAAAGTTTCCTTAACTCATAGCTCTTAGTTTTTAGTTTTTAGTTCTTAGTTTGAGCGAAATTTCAAATAAGAAATTTCGCTCATTCATTGTATCATACAATTATTGGCATATACAACTATTCTGTAATATTTCAGGGCAAGATTGAAACTAAGTAATTTTGTCACTCAGTTCCCATCTTGCCCTGATATTTTATCTGTATCGTTAATCTTTCTTATACCTTGTCAGAAACTGCTTGGTCCTCTCTTTCTTAGGATTGTCAAACACTTCCTGAGGAGTTCCTTGTTCGATAATCACACCGTCATCCATAAAAATAATACGGTCTGCCACATCCCGGGCAAAATCCATCTCATGAGTCACGATAATCATCGTGGTATGGCGCTCCGCCAAATTTCTAATGACCTTCAGCACCTCTCCGGTGAGCTCCGGGTCCAAAGCAGAAGTAGGTTCATCAAAACACAATATATCCGGTTCCAAAGCCAGAGCACGTGCTATGGCTACCCGCTGCTGCTGTCCGCCGGATATCTGATGAGGATAACAGTCCAGCTTATCGGATAAACCAACCTGCGAAAGAAGCTCTTTCCCCCTGTCCTGTATCTCCTGCAGGATAGCTTTTTTCTCCTGCGTAAAATCAGGTCGTTCCTTAGCCAAA
>JAAYPU010000266.1 GCA_012519645.1 Clostridiales bacterium
ACATAGTTTTGTCAATCATGCAGAATGTGGTGCATCTTTAAGACTGTCGTGCAACCATATATCAACATTTCGCAAAAATCGCTCAAAACGCTCACATATCGTAAAAGAAGAAAACCCGGAAACCTCAAGATTTCAGGGCATAGAAAAAGCACTGCTATTGTATTGTAAAAGCAGTGCTTATGTGGCTAAGGACGGAGTGATTGATACAAAATCATTCTTCTCATGTTGTATTCAGCCAATCTTCGTAAAGTTTTGCACATTTTGCGACCTGGAAAGCAGAATAAACTAATCCTCCACCATTTTCACTATTATCTTTTTTAATTTGATGTTCGTATTGTTGGCGAATACTCTCATCTGAATAATCATCAAAATGCACCTTGAGGTATTGATTAAACTCGCTTTTCTTCTGCTTATTTTCGAAAATTAGGATTTGGTGATAATTAGGCTCTCTACTCGATATATCTAAGGAACCACCCGTAAAAAGTTGCAGAAGCTTTCCTTCAATTGAGTCTAAAAGATAGTATGAATACCAGAGATCTCTTTTGGCTTCTACCACATGATTTTCTGATTTAGGAAGATACTTCCTAAATTCATCAAAGCTCCATAATTCAGTTTCATAAATAATCGTATTATGAAAGAAGATCTTTAACGGCGATAAATACATCTTTGGATTGCTATAAAAAGCAGCTGCTGGCCACCAACCTGGTACAAATTCACCGTTTCGCTCGATTTTAAATTCTGGATAATCTATATGATATGCATACGTTTTATTGCCCCAATCGAATATCCATTTATTCTTTTCGTCAAGCAGCAACATCAATCTCTCCTTAGGAGAGCGATCAAGTCCAAAACGTTTTCTCCATAAGTATTCAACATCATTAATATCAGCATTATGGTCAATTGGGGTGTTGGTATCAACGACTCTTGTATAAATATGAAAAGGAGAAATTTTTTTACCCATTATCCTTCCATCTTGATATTCCTTTTCAAGATAATAAGGAACTGTATTCGTATTTTTAACGATTAAAACATCTATGTCATGTTTCTGAATTTTAATGGTTCTCATCTCAATACGAGGTCTTACCCCGCCAGCGAATCTGATACTTCTCAATATATCCACGATGTTTTGTTGAGTCCGTCTCTCCGTATCATGCTCTACACCTATAACATTAAAGGTTTCATCTTCGATACCAAAAATGATGTATGCATCACGATTTGCTCGTGAATTCGCCATACAAATAATATCATGTACAAGCTTTGCCTTGTCATGATGGTGTTCCCTCTTAAAATCCCACCAATCATCTTCACGACGGGATTCCAGTAAACCTTTTACAAGTTCAGATATATTCTCTTCCATAAATCATTTAGATGTTCTGCTAAGAATGCTCGTTTTTAACAATGTATAGATTTTAAATTATTGATTACTTTTACTTTTTTCAATTATTTTCGGTAGTATTTCTCGCACGCCAACTTCATACTGATCAAAATCAGATATGTTGGTCTCTTTTAACCATAACTGCCCTTCGCCAACATTCCCCCTATGTTGCCCCTTTGAATAATAAGGATTATTTTCCACCTCATCACTGGAAAGCACCCAATAACGTATAACATCACGCCAAACAGCAATCCAAACAAACACGTCACAACACGCTGGCTTGATTTGTTGAAAATTCATGTCAAAGCCATATGTCGAATCCCTTGAAAGTGCCTTTATGATTAACGACTCTCCACTTTTTCGCCGAACTGCTCTTGACGCTTTTACCTCAATTCTTATGCCCTCGTACCAAAAGTCATATTGACCCGAATAATCAGGATCATAGTTTGTTGATGGTCGTTTCAATTCTGGTACGATTTCACTAAGGTGTCTTTGTGCCCATGTTTCCCCAAAAGTGCGAGGCGCAGTGATTTCAAAAACATATAAATACTTATTACGCTCTAAATATCTATTGCGAATATCAAGGTATTGCTGAAGATTTATTGTATCTGTGCTTATTAAATGAGCAATGACATATTCAAATTTGTTGAATGGATAAACTGAATATAGACTGTCTAACACCTGTTCACTAAGGTTATACTTGCCTCCATTATCTTTATTCATAATTGCAATTTGTGTTTTTAACTCATTAATTAGTCTTTCCATGTACTGTTCTCCTTACATGCATAATCTGCTCATCAGTTAAATTAAAAATTAAAAAAATATATTCATCTATGGCTTTCTGCACGGATGTATTTCCACACAAAACTTCATCAACCAAAGAAGTCAGTTTCTTATTTTCCTCAATTGTTATTTTAGGGAAGGGTAGCTCAATTAAATTTCCTTTTAATATTTTTACTTCTCCGAAGAGTTTTAAATAAATGTACTGATAGAGCGAAGAATTAAGGAAGGCCATTACTGTTTTTGTAGTCATTGATGGGATATTAGGAATTAGTATATTGGCACTGTTTAAAAACAAACTTTTACTGTCATCATATGCAAAAACAAGCCTATTCGATATGAATTTATATACTAACTTTTCAGGTGCACGATATATTTCTTCTTTTGCAACTTGTTGTAAGTTATCTCGGTTATATAGAATGTAATTTTTTGCAGGTAATAAATAGTATGGCTGTATTTCTTTGCCTGTATAAATTTTCTCCATCCCAGCACGATATTCTGGAAATAGTTTCCCCTTGTTATCACCTGTAACAATTCCCAGGGCCCAAATGCTATTTTCAAGTGAAAACTGGCCTCTTCTTCTCACAGCTTTTATAATAGAAATATCATCTTCCGATAGCAGATTAAATACCAAATTTTTAGTTTCATAAACCGTTTTAATATCGATAAGCCTTCTCTGGTTATTGGAATAAAGCTCAAACCTATCTTCCCTGGCAGCTTTGCTAGATTCTATATCTATGTATTTTGTTGTTACTCCGGAAAACATATCGTTATATAGGGTAATGCTAACAAGTTTGGTAGAATCAACTATGAACTTTCTTATATCTGTGTGGGCCTTAACATTTAAAATAGACTCAGGAAAAAGAAATCTTATTATTCCATTATCTTTTAGCTGAGCATAAGCATTTATAAAGAAACTTGAAAATGTTTCCTTTGAAACAATAGCATTTTGGTTGATGCAGTTATTATCAATTGCTCCCCAAGGTGGATTAGTAGCAATATAATCGAACTTTTTTTCAAATATTGGATGTGGCTGCATAAATGAATAACCCATTAAATAGTCAAGACAGTACACTTGCGGTACAAATTCAAGCTCGTGATATTTGAGCAATAAATTAATTTTTGATATTAGAACTGCGGTTTTGTCATTATCAACCCCAAAAATTTGGTTAGGATTATTTGAATCTATACTTAGTAAAAAGGCACCACTTCCGCAACAGGGGTCAAAAAACAATTCTTCTTTATTGAAATCAAACTTTTTCACCATATTCCGGACAATCTTTTGCGGAGTGTAATATGAACCAATGGTATTTTTCTCCCCCTCATACAAATACGATTGATAAAGTAATCCTAAAATATCAAATTCATCGTCTGGCAAATCAACTTCCACTAATTCATCTAGTATATCGATGTGGGTATACTCGTTTAAAGCATTTAAAACATGTTGTTTTTCAAGTATTCCTGCTCTTGATAAAAGCCCAATTCCTAAAGAGAAAATAGCAGATACTATATCTATTTTATTATCATCAATATATTCAAGCATATTCTGCACAAATGTAATATTATTATCATTGCTAAAATATTCTAAAGGCAAAACACGATTTTTTGATCTTCTTTTATTGGCACGTGTCGTCAATCGCCCAGCAGATCTTGTTTTTAATTTCTTCCAATTTCTCAAAGTTGCTTTAGAAACACCATAATGTTCAACTTCTGATGAACTAGGCTCATTGTCTTTTATGTTGTCTAGTATATGATCCTTATTCATTCCTTTATTTCCTCATCTATAAATTCCAAAATATCGTCCACACCACAGTCAAGCACTCGGCAGATTTTTTCAACGCTGTCAAGCGAGATATACTGATTACGTTTAAGGCGCGTCATAATATTTCCTGAAAATCCGGCCATTCTCGTTAACTCGATATTGCTGATCTTTCGATCGATGAGCAAATGAAACAATTTGTCATATCGAACAGCCATTTTTTCTCCTCACTTTAATTTCTGAATATTAGTTTATCACATATTCGTGATTTTATCTATCAATAATGATGTTTTTTATGCAAACACAAATCTGTAGCAGCTTGTAGCAGGAATTTATAGTAAGCCTTCTATTTCGCTTAAATGGAGGCAACTGAAAAAACCTGCTACATCTTGC
>JAAYPU010000267.1 GCA_012519645.1 Clostridiales bacterium
GATGTTCCACTCACCACTTACGAATGTGAAACTGTAGAAGATGCCTGCATAGCGTCCTTACACTTCTTAATCACTCACAATTGCAATCTTCTGAAATGCCAGAACTGTGGGAAATATTTTATTTCGGAACGCTCCGACACCAAATACTGCGACCGCGTGAGTCCTTTTAACAGCAATGCCACATGCAAAATCGATGGTGCCCAAAGAGCGCACCGTAAACTCTCTAATGAGGACGGATTAAAGAAAAAAATAATTACAACCCGAAACAGAATTAGTTCTCGAAGTCGCCGTCATATCGATGACGCAAAGGCAAATGAAGATTATGAGAATTTCAAAAAAGCCTTACCCATTAAGAAAAAAGAATTCAAATTTGGTGTTATTACGGAAGAACAATTCCTAGAATGGCTTGATGAACAATAAATAGAGGCATTGCAGATTGAAAAACTGTCTGCAATGCCTCTATATTTCATTTCCTTATAAATAATCTTGGTTTGCTTTTATGTACTCTCCCAGTGTCGCAGGTAAACTATGTCTTTTAATAACATCCGCACAATATTTTTTATAAATTGCCTTCAGTCCCTTACTATTTGAATTATCGTTTTTCTGCGCATAATAAACATACGCCTGAAGAATAATAATATCAAAAGTTATAATATCTATATCCTTCAAATCTTCTAACTCTCTTGCCACATTGTCAACCATAATCTCTTTTGAACAAAAGTAATTCATATTATGATATGCTGCATATGCAAGACTATATACCTCCCCACGATCTTTTGAGCCCCCTCTTACATAATTGACCAATTCATGTTTTGCAATATTATTAAAAATCGTAGTATATTTCGGATCTGTTCCATACAAAGTACCTTCTGTTACAATTGTTACATTCTTGCCTTTGTAATTATCAATAAAGCTTTTAGCGTCTTCATCTAACTCCTTATATACCTCTTCGTGAATATAAATATCTGTAAAACTTTCAAATAATGGTTTTATATACAATTGTGTCATATTTTCAAATGAACAATTTTTATCTGAAGTTCTATCTGAAATTCCAACCATAAAAATATTTGCATCAAATAATATTGGTCTATTAAGTAAATCATGCAAAGCAGTATTTTTTAATGGTGTAAACATAACTTATCACCCCCGCTTTGCATTTATTAATGAAAACAATTCTTCATCATCGTCATCATCGTCAAACACTTCTTCCTGTTCAACCAATTCATTAATCACATTCATGTCTAACGACAGAGTTTCTGCATCTTTTAAAATATCCTCTCTAGATGCATTTCCCGTTATAAAAGCACTCTCCATATCTTGATATGTTGTACTATATGGTACAATATAATTATTCGCTGTACTATACAATCCAGACACTTGTTGTTCAAATATTTGAATTTCCTGAAGAACCTTTTTTATGAAACCATAATTTTCAATATATTTCTTAACATCGTCAATATAATGTTCTTCTTCTAATCTATATATTACTGCTTTTAGAGGCATCTGGTATTTCAAGGTCATCACAATGATAAATGAAGCAACCCTATTAAAATTTAACGTTTTGAAGTCACATATTTTTAAATGTCTACAATAATCTCGAATTTCACGATTTAACGCCTCCTCCGGAAATAAAATTTCAGCAGCAAATCTACAAGCTTTTTTTTCATTTACATCTTTTAATAAACCAAAGTCACAAACATATGGTTTTTCTTTAAACACTTGATAATCTTTGATATAATGGTAGAACTCATGTGCTGCAGCAAAGACCTGATTCACTAGAGGCTTATTGCTATTTAATATTATATAAGCTCTTTCATTTCCTGTAGTTGGAATATATAGCATTCCGTCTATCTTCTCAGAATCAAATGAAACAAGTTCAAAACGAATATCGCTACTCTGCTTTTGAATCAAGTTAAATACACCTACACCTATTGGAGCAAAAGCATAATCAACTCTTTTTTCTCTAGCCAATTTTTTAATTTCCTCGATTTCATCTATAGTAAGCGATGCCGTATTGAAGTCATATTCATTTTGATAATATTGTTCAAATAATTCACTATTATCAATCGATGACATATCTACCTCTCTTGGCAAGCAATTCATACTTTTCCTTTATTCTGATGCGCTCTGCCATTTCCTCAATTTTAACCTTATCCGATTCCTCTAAACTTCCCATTAGATATACTAATGCATCTGTTGTTGATTCAATAAAATACTCGTCTGCACTAGCTCCAGTCATACTACAAATCTTACTTAATAGATCAATTGTCGGAATTTGCTTACCATTCTCTAATAATGATAATGTTGGTCTCTTAATTTCCAATTTTTTTGCAAAATTATCCTGGGTTTCTTTTCCTCTAAGAGAAACCAAATCTTTACAAAATTTCTCTGCATTGAACTCCTTCATGACAAACCTCCTAAAAATGCACGTTAACAATTTTAACAAAACAATCAATCACTGTCAATGAATTTGTTAATATTTCTAACATTATTATATTATACATTATACCCAAATGACAATCTTTTTAACAAATTATTTCACTTTTTCTTTGTCATCTATCCCATAGCTACAACCCTACATTTTATACATAGTATATCTTCAAAACTACGCTCCGACAGGAACATTTTCCGAACAGATATGTTTCCGAGCAGACAATAGTTTTGATCTCTTTTATGGTTAGCAAAAATCGTAATCATCAAGAAAACCTTTATTTTAGGGCATTCTATGATGGTTTCTATTTCACCCTTGACATCAACACTACCGTCTCCACATGGACACTGTGTCCAAATTGATCTACAGCACGCACTTTCTTCAGTTCATAATCCTTAGCACATAGATACTTTAAATCCCTCGCTAAGGTTGCGGGATCACAGGATACATATACTA
>JAAYPU010000268.1 GCA_012519645.1 Clostridiales bacterium
AACAGCTAAAATAAGCCAAATTAGCGGATAAGACAAATCAAAACCTAATATAATAATTCTCCCCCTTTCGTTTTATATCTTTTTTATAATATATCAATAAATGGAAGCTTATACAATCATATTCAACAAAGGATTTTAAATAATACAATATTATGCTATAGTATAATAGAAATATTCATTAGGAGGAAAATGATGAAAAAACTAGTTTTATCTATAATATCTTTACTGGTTATCTTTGCTATGACAGCTTGTGCGGAAAAAGATTTATCAAAAGACAAAACTGCTGAAGAGATTCTGGAAGCTTCAATAAATGCATCTGCTAAATGGGAAAACTATGAGATGGGAATAGAGTCCCAAATAGAAATGGATGTCCCGCAGCAAGGAAAAATGAAAATGAATATGCAAGGTTCGGGAACCGTTTTTGTTAATCCTATGAAAATGCATATGAAGATGGATGTTGAAATACAGGATATGGAGCAAAATCAATCTATAGATCAATATATGATGCAAGAAGGAGATACTTTTGTCATTTATCAAAACACGGAAGGGCAATGGTATAAAATAGTTCTTGATGACCCGGGTCTGATGGAGATGATTTCGATGGATCCAATGGAGAATGTGCAGTTATTTTTGAAATATCTTACTCATGCTGAAATTGTAGGTGAGGAAGTCATTGATAAAAGAAATACTGTAAAGATAGACATGACAGTTTCTTTTGAGATGTACAAAGAGCTTTTGGAAAAAAATCAGGCTTTGGACATTACAGGTATATTAGGCACGGGAGTTATTGACAAATTATCAAACATAGGAGATTTTACTTATACTATTTGGATAGACAAAGAGAATTTAGAAACAGTCAAGTATTATATGGATTTAAGCAAACCAATGGCCGGCATTGGAGATGCCATGGCAGGAGGAGATATACCTGCAGAATTGACAGAAATATATAAAAATATGAAAATGGATTTAACGATGACTATATCTAATCAGAATAAATCAAAAGATTTTGAACTTCCGGCAGAAGCATTAACTGCTCAGGAAATCACATTCTAATAAATGCGGAAGGCTGAATACCTTCCGTTTTTTAAAATGAAATAATTTTCTTCCGATAAATATAGAAAAGTTTGTAACAGAATACGAGAGGTGAAAAACTTGATAAGGGAGATAAATAAAAAGAAATTTCTGCTTGATAACAGAAAACCTTATCCTTTGTCTATGGAAAACTATCTAAGAGAGGTATGGCTTTCGGAGTGGATTTGCTCATCCAATAAACTTAGTGGTTGTAAATTGACCCTAAATGAAACAATAAATATCATGAAGGGGAATTGCCTTCTCGAAAAAACTATAGAAGATCACATGGAGGTTAAATGCCATGAGGAGGCAATACAATTTATGGAGAAGATGGCATCAAGAAAAGAGAATATTTCCTTTGCTTTTATTGGAAAAATCCATACTCTTTTGACAGATGCTGAAATATCAGACTTCAGAAAAAATAATCCGGTGATACAAAATATGCGTTATGTGCCCTGCCATTTTAAAGAAATACCTTCACAAATTGAAGATTTAATTAGTTGGTATATTTTAGAAGGCTTGAAAATGAATGCTGTATTAAGAGGAACGTTGCTGCATAACAAATTTATTGCAATTTATCCTTATGAAAGCGATAACGAGAAAATTGCAAGATGCTTATTAAACTATGAACTCTTGAAAGAAGGTTTGACACCTATAGATTTCAATATGCCATCAAAAACATATTTCAATATGATGTCTTCCTATGTCAATAAGGAAGATATAACGGAGTTCTACGCGCTTATACTAAAGCTTGTTGATGCGAGGTTGGAGTTGTTTCTACGCCTCACATCTGATAACTAATAACTAATAACTAAGAACTAATAGTTCAGGATGGAATTTGACTAAAGTCAAATTCCCACCATTTAATCTTATAAAACAATAAAACACCAAAAATTATTTTTTGTGTTTTTCTTTGACTATGATCTGACTCTACTTCGGACGCCCGAACAGACACCTGAGACCAGAGACCTGAGGTCCGAGACATATTCCATAATCTATACTCCATACTCTATACTCCTTTTTACGAACAGCTAAAGCTGTTCGTAAAAAGAATTAGACATAGTCGCTACCAATACCGCCTTAATAGTATGCAGGCGGTTCTCTGCTTCATCAAATACCACAGAGTGCTTGCTTCTGAAAACCTCATCTTCAACTTCACAAATATCTAATCCGTATTGTTCATATATTTGCTGTGCAAAGGTTGTTTCCATGTTGTGGAATGAAGGCAGACAGTGCATAAATATTATGTCGGGATTGCCTGTTTTACGGAGCATATCCATAGTGACCTTATAAGGCGAAAGCAGCTGTACTCTGCTTTCGACCAAATGCTCTTCACCCATGGATACCCAAATATCAGTATAAATTACATCGGCATTTTTTACCGCATCCTCAATGTTTTCCGAAAATCTGATGACAGCCCCCGATGTATCGGCTGTTTTTTGTACTTCTTTTATTAATTCCGGACTGGGGAACAATTCTTTTGGAGCCAATGAAGTAAAATTGATGCCCAGCTTGGCACATCCTATCATCAAAGAATTACCCATATTATTTCTGGAATCTCCAACAAAGACAAAATTTATATCGTTAAAAGGTTTGTTTACATGTTCTGAAATTGTCATGAAATCAGCAAGGATTTGAGTAGGATGATAATTATCGGTCAACCCGTTAAAAACAGGTACGCCTGAATATCTGGCCAACGTTTCAACTGTTTCCTGCTTAAAACCGCGGAACTCAATACCGTCATACATCCTGCCTAAAACGATGGCGGTATCTTCAAGAGATTCTTTTTTCCCCATTTGGCTGTCATGCATGCCTAAAAAGGTAACACCTGCACCTTCATCCATAGCACCTACTTCAAAAGCGCATCTGGTACGAGTAGAGGTTTTCTCAAAAAGCAAAACGATGTTCTTGCATTCTAACAGATTACCTTTAATACCTTTTTTCTTCCTATCCTTAAGTTTTTTTGCGGTATCTAAAAGAAATAATATTTCTTCAGAAGAATAATCCAGTAGTGATAAAAAGCTTCGTCCAAGCAAATTAACGGACATTTTTTTCCTCCCCCTATGCATCCGTTATGGATGCAAATAAATATATCAAGGAATTTCACCTTGTTGAGCGATAGTTGAGCAATAGTTGAACGATAGTTGCGCAATAGTTAAACGATAGTTGAGCAATAGTTGAACAATAGTTGAGCGATAGTTTGATGAATTATGATTTAAGATTTATGATTGAATAAGTGGTTAGTGATTAGTGATTAATGGTTCACAGTTTCGGTAACGAAATCTTAGGTTTCTACCTCGTTGCGTTTAACCTACAACGAAACTAATCTTCAGTTAGGTTATAAAGTGAATGTGGGAATTTGCATGCGAAAATCCTTCCTTAACTGTTATCTATTATTTATTATCTTTTATCTATTTCAGTTGCCTGAGACCAGAGACCTGAGACCTGAGAACGGAGACCCACGCCGGATGCCGGACCCCTGACCTAATTCTTAGTTATAAGTTTCTTCGCCTGTTCTATCATTATCGCCACATTTTCTATAGATGTGGAGCCTGAGGATTTTTTGGCGGCGATACAATTTTCGATACTTATCTTTTCATAGACATCTTCTTCAAACCTGTCAGAGAATCTTTTCAGCTCATCCAAAGAAAGCTCTTCAATGGCTTTATTGTTCTGAATGCAATGGAGCACAAGCCTGCCGATAATTTCATGGCATTCTCTGAAAGGAATACCTTTGGATACCAAGTAATCTGCCGCGTCTGTGGCATTTAAAAATCCCGATTTTGCAGCCGAATACATTTTTTCCTTATTTATTTTCATTGTTTGGATCATAGCAACGAAGATAGGAAGCGAGCTTTTAAGGGTTTCGACTGTATCAAACAACGGTGGTTTATCTTCCTGCATATCCTTGTTATATGCTAATGGTAATGATTTCATGATAGTCAATATGTTTATCAGATTGCCATAAACTCTCCCGGTTTTTCCCCTGATTAATTCAGCGATATCAGGGTTTTTCTTCTGAGGCATAATACTGCTTCCGGTACTGTAGGCGTCGTCCATTTCTATAAAATTAAACTCTGATGAGCTCCAAAGTATAAGCTCTTCGCAAAATCTGCTAAGGTGCATCATCAAAATAGAAGCGCTGCTTATAAACTCAATTGCAAAATCTCTGTCGCTGACTGCATCCATAGCATTAGGGCATACTTTAGAAAAGTTCAGCTCTTTTGCAAGGAAATCCCTGTCTGTTTCATAAGTGGTCCCTGCTAATGCGCCTGAACCTAATGGGAGAGAATCTGTTCTTTTTAATGAGTCTGATAATCTATCGTGATCTCTGGAGAACATTTGAAAGTAGGCAAGCATATGGTATGCAAGTGTAACTGGCTGCGCACGCTGCAAATGTGTATATCCCGGTAAAATAGTGTCTGTGTTTTTTTCAGCTATGCTGACAAGAGCTTGCAGCAGTTCCATTAAAAGAGATTGAATGTCGGTTATTGCATCCTTTACATATAATCGAATATCCACAGCTACTTGATCATTTCTGCTTCTGGCGGTGTGGAGCTTCTTTCCGACATCGCCGATTCTGTCTGTTAACAGCTTTTCGATATTCATATGGATGTCTTCAAGTTCTGTTTTAAATTCTATTTTTCCGGCTTCGATATCCTCCAAAATCTGATGCAAACCATCTATTATAACTGAAGCATCCGAGGAAGGAATAATGCCTTGTTTTGAAAGCATTTTTGCATGAGCGATACTGCCCAGAATATCCTGCTTGTATAGTTTTTTGTCGAATTCAATTGAAGCATTAAATTCATCGACTGAGGATGCTGTGCTTTTGGAAAAGCGTCCTGCCCATAGTTTCATATTAATTCCTCCAGTAATACTCCTGCGGAGTAGTTTAAGTGTAAATATGTTCCTTCGGAACAGTGTAATTGCAGTTTATGGTTTAGGGTGTAAGGTTTAAGGTTTATGAAAGTTCCTGCAAAACGATAGTTGAACAATAGTTGAGCGATAGTTAAACAATTGTATTTAAGATTTAAGGAAGAAATTTTGCTTTCAGCGAAATTTCCTTCTTCACTAACCTCTAACCTCCAACCT
>JAAYPU010000269.1 GCA_012519645.1 Clostridiales bacterium
AACAGGATTTCCCCTTCCCTGAATGTATATTTAAATGCATTATCAATTAAATTGTTTATAACCTGTATTATACGTTCTTTATCAATAAAAGCTTCAGGCAAATTATCCTGTATATCAAATTGAAGTATTTTACCTTCCGATTTTGCTAACAACTCAAAATCTCTTCTTAATGTCTCGAATAGTTCGCCAAGAGCAGTATTCTCTCTTCTTAGCTTGAGTAAACTGATTTCACCGCGTGAAAGATCTAATAATTCATTTATTCTATTACTCAAACTAATAACATCTTTGTTTATTAAGACAGCTAGATCCAAAAACGGTTCTTGTACAGCAAACTGAGTCAGTATATCATTTGTTAATTGAAGAGAAGTTAGTGGGGTTTTTAATTCATGAACAAGTGCTCTCGTAAATTTAGCACGGTTCTTTAATTCTTTCTCAAGTTGTTTTGTTTTTTGCGCTAACTGCCTGCTTCTCTCTTCAACATTGGATTCTAACATAAAAGCATATTTTCTTAATGTGCGAGTCCTAATTTGTATAAAAAGAAAAACCATTAACAGTATAAATAAGACAATAGATAGAATGAACCACCATTGTTCCCATAGTGGAGTTGCAATATATATTCTTAAAGAAGCTGGACTACTACTTAAATACCCCTCGCTGTTAAGAGCTATAACAAAAAAATCATATTCTCCACTTCCAAGGTTTGTATACTTGGTAGAATTACTTTTATAATCGCAATAATTCCAATCGTCATCAAAACCATCAAGTTTATAAGCGTATTGAATATTTGTAGGAGAGTCATAGATTAATGCTACAAAATCTATAATAAAGGAATTATTAGAATAGGGGAGTTTTATTTCAGTTATTTCTTCAACAGGTTTATTAAATGTGATCTTTTCTTCTAATAAATTAAAACCATTAATAATAACTTCACCAACAGTATTGTTACTCATTACTTTGTCGGGATAAAACGATATGAGTCCACCAACCGTACCAAAAAAAAGCTCTCCGTCACCAGCCTTATAAACTGCTGAAGAACAGAACATGTCATTAATAAGTCCATCTTCTATACCATATTCAATTGAAACACCATCTTCCATGGATAATTTCCACAGACCCTGGCGTGTTGCTACCCAAAGAATCCCACTATTATCTTCTAGCATAGTAAGAATTGTTTTATTAGCCATTGTTTCCGCAATTATATTTGATTCAAATTTGTTATCGCTCAGACGAAAGCAAAATAAACCATGATTAGTACCAAACCAAAGCAGTCCCCTGCTGTCTTCTAACATTACATAGGTAGTGTTTTTATCAATATTATCTATAAATGTAGGAGCACCGTCATAAATTGCCAGAATATTCACTTTTGCTTGATAATAATCAAGCGTTATTATTGCATATGGAAACACTAACCATAGCCGATTATCAGATGTTTCATATATTAATTCGACATTCCCATAGGTATTAAAATCAGAATGCAAACTAAACTGTTCTGAAAATGAATCGAAGCTACAAAGACCTTTTGAAGTACCAATCCGTACAATACGTAAATGGTCGAC
>JAAYPU010000270.1 GCA_012519645.1 Clostridiales bacterium
ATAAAATATGTAGCGTACTACGTAATATTGAGAGGCGATTTCTTATGGAAAACAAAAAACCATTAGGTTTTTATTTCAAGAAAATACACGATATCTTTATTGCTGATGCAAACATTCAGTTGAAAAAATGGGGTTTAACCTTTTCTCAAATGGAAGTACTTATATATCTGCTTAAGCGGCAGGATACACAAACTCTGCAAAAGGATATAGAGATTCATTTTAATCTAAAGCACCCGACGGTAATCGGAACACTAAAGAGAATGGAGAAAAAAGGGTTGATAAAAAGTGTTACCAATCCGGAGGACAGAAGAGGCAATATAATTTTATTAACAGATAAAGCTTTTGAATTTGAGAAGATGATGGTTAAATTTAAAAAGAATATGGAAATGAAATTTGTAAAAGACTTATCTGATGGGCAGAAGGAACAGCTTGTTGATTTATTGGAAATTGTATATAACAGCGTTACCCGTTCAGAAGAAGGATGAATTAATTAGTCTAAGCAGTATTTAAGGAGAGAGCATAATAATGATTGAAAAAAAATATCTATTCGAAGAAGCACCTGTACCAAAAGCAGTAGTGACTATAGCGCTTCCTATGGTTATGAGCATGTTGGTTACTATAATTTATAATCTTGCAGATACATTTTTTGTTGGGCAGACCGGCGACCCTAATCAGGTAGCTGCCGTATCATTGACAATGCCGGTATTTTTGGTTTTTTTGGCATTAGGGAATATGTTTGGTATCGGAGGCGGATCTTTTATATCCAGGTCTTTGGGAGCCAAACAGGAGGAAAGGGCAAAGAATATTTCCAGCTTTAGTTTTTATGCATCAATCGTAGTGGGTGTGATTATGATTGGGGTTTTTCTTCTTGGCATGCCCATTATTTTAAAATTTATCGGAGCGAGTGAAAACACTTCGGGATTTTCAAGAGATTATCTGACCTATGTAGCTTTGGGCGCACCATTTTGCATTTTGTCTCAGGCTCTTACACATATAACACGAAGCGAGGGCGCTGCAAGGCAGGCAATGGTAGGTATGATGCTGGGGACCATAACAAATATAATTCTTGACCCCATAATGATATTATGGATGGGTATGGGAGTCAAAGGCGCTGCTATAGCAACGGTTATAGGAAATATGGCCGGTGTAGTTTATTATATTTTGTACCTTACCAGAAAGACGCAGATACTTTCGATTTCACTAAAGGATTTTAAGATGGATGACGGTATTCTAACAGGGGTGCTGGCTGTTGGGCTGCCTGCTTCACTTAACAGCATACTCATGAGTACGGCACATATTATACTAAACAACTTTCTGGCAATGTACGGTGATTTAGCTGTTGCAGCTATGGGTGTAGCTATGAAAGCAAATATGCTTATTATTCTGCTTCAGATAGGTTTGGCTGTAGGGATCCAACCTTTAGTAGGATATAACTACGTGGCGAAGAATTTAAAAAGAATGAAATCAGTTATAAAATTTACGGCTGTTTGTATAATTTCATTTGCATCCATAATGACAGTTCTGTACTTCATGGGCAGCGACTTTATTATTCGTATATTTATAGAAGATGAGGGCGTTATCAGATACGGAGTGCCGATGTTAAGAGCGATCATGATTCCTGCACCGGTTATCGGAATTTTATTTATAATAATTAATTCTCTTCAGGCTATGGGTAAAGCAATGTCATCACTCATTTTAACTCTTAGCAGACAAGGATTGACTTTTATTCCTGCTATCTTTATTCTAAACGCACTCTTCCAATTAGACGGTATTATTTACACACAAGTGGTAGCGGATTTTGTCTCTATTATTGTTGCGCTGATACTTTTTATATCCATACTGAAGAAAATAG
>JAAYPU010000271.1 GCA_012519645.1 Clostridiales bacterium
ACTTATTGCAATGAAAAAGAAGAGCGATTCATAAGATGTGTCCTTTTAAAAACTGCACAATGGGCATTAGACTGCCGTTATAATGTACCTTCAGTAAAAGAATTTCGTAATCAACTGTTAATATTTTTAACTGAAATGATATCTAAAGCCAAAGACTATTCTGAGATTATAAATACAAACTTTAATAAAGATAATCTGCCACATGCTATAACATTACACAGGTCAGCTATAGATTTAGAAAAAGAAGAGATATTTTTTAATATTCCGGCTCCAAAATTAATATTAACTTCCCCGCCTTACCCAGGTGTACATGTATTATATCATAGGTGGCAAGTAATAAGCAGGAAGGAAACGCCAGCGCCTTTTTGGATAGCAAATTGTTATGATGGACATCCAGGGTCTTATTATACTATGGGTAACCGAAAAGAAAAATACCTAAATAGTTATTTTGAAAATCTTAAAAAAGCTTTTCAATCATTAATAAAACTAGCCAGTAAAGAAACAATATTTGTTCAAATGGTTGCTTTTTCAGACCATACATGGCAACTTGAACAATATCTAAATGTTATAGATACTGTTGGTTTAAACGAAATAAAATATCCTCAGTATTCAAATTCATCTGACGGTAGAATATGGAGAGAAGTACCTAATAGAAAATGGTATGCACAAAAAAAAGGTAACACTAGTTCAAGCTTAGAGGTCACTTTATTTCATAAAATAAAATAATCATTCAATTGAGGCCGCGGCTTCGCTACTATAATCTTGCTCAATTTCATCTAAGTCTAGCGTCCCAAGTGAATCTATCATTGGGAGTAAAATAGGAGCTATTGCTTTTGTGAAGTCTTCAACCTTATCTTCTATTGTTTCGGAATCCAACTCAGAATTATCCTTATGTTTTTCAATATCTTGCTTAATTAATGCTAAACCTATCAGCACCATACCGAATTTAAATCTCGCTCTAACTAAATCAGCCTCTTTAGAACTATTTTTTAGTTCATTTTTTAGATAGATATTGTCCATATTTACTTGATAATCATAGACTTCAAATTCTCCATTTCCGGAGCCTGAATTTTTGATCCTTAATGCTGTGTATTTATCAAATGGAGGCTCTTGCTTGTCCCATTGCTCTTCAAAAATTTCTTGAATTTCCGGAAGTGAAATACCCTGTGGTATTTCTCTATCATTTCCTTTTTCTTTTCCAGGTGGTTTTTCTCTTTTCCCACTTTTCCCTTTAGGGTCTGCTTCTTCTTTTACATTAACTTGCATTTTATTAATAAATGGTATAATACTTGTTGGATCACAAACAATGGAAGTAAACTGAAGGTTATCTCCAACCTCACAATTATTTGGTAATTTTATACTTAATGTTGCTATGCCATTATTAAGATTAATAGAATAATTTTGAACTGGTACTTCATCGTCTCCTCTATTCATATATAAACTAAAAGTACCATTATCTCCATCACGGCTAAAATAATCATTTCTAGCATCTGTTTCAAAGAAAACTCGACATCTCATATTAATATGGCAATCTTTTTTTATAGATTCGCCATAATTTACATTTTTAAATTTGAAATATGTTGGGTACTTGTTCCCAATAAATTTTTTATCTTCTTCAGCCACTTTCTTTGTTTTAAAAGGATTCGATAACCTTTCACCTGCTATAAAAAGCTTTGATAGAATTGGAGATTTTTTGAGTATAGACTCTAGCACATTTTCTAATGGTTTTGAGTCGCCAATAACAGATTCAATAGCTTCCCTTCTTCGCGCCTCATTTTGTTCCCTCAAGCCGGCATGTTTCTTAAGCAGCTCAGCAAGTTCCATTTCAATTTCTTTCTTTAATGGTCCATTGCTAAGACGATCTCTACTGTTCATAAATAAATCTTCCCTTGCTCTACCGCTTATATTGCTACAATCAATAATCACTAATAATGAGTTTGCCAAATAGCTTAGACCTATTTTTTTATTCTTAAAAAAATTGTTAGATATGTATCCATGTGTCTGGCCATTAATCGTAAAAATGATACCTTCATTTTTTCTGTAAGTATCAGCGCAGTTTTGTTTAAATAAATAGATAGTTCCTGTTATTTTTTCTCCTGAAACATCTAGGGAAAATGACCATGGGGATTCTATATTTTCACCTCTATCATCTTCCAAACGAACTGATAAACCATTAACAGTTGTTTCAAAACTACCTGCGTGACCTCTATATTTGCGACATTCATAAAGCCGTATTGGCAATGCAATGTTTGGAATTAATAGATCTATCCTTCTTAATAATCCATCTCCCATAATAATATTACTTCTATTACTAAGAGTATACTCATATAGTTTCACTAAAGTACCCCACTGAGATTCTCTGGCGTATGGATCCTGACCTTCCGGGAAAATTGACATAGTATTAGAATAAAAACTAAGCACTTCACCTTTTTGAGGTCTATTTTCGGCATCTATTGGTGCTAGATATGAATAAACAGAGCTTCTCCTATTTCCTCTTGGATCTTCCCTTCTCACGATAGTAAAACCCCAATTATCATCCGAACTACTTTCCCTTTTATGTAGAAGAATTGGATTCCTTTTAGTAACAATTAACTGCAAATTATGTTTGCCACAGAACTTCAACACACCAGTTCCACCCATATTAAACTTACCTTGTACAAATGGGATTCTTAGTTTATTTGATTCAGTAGTAGACAGAAATGTATTTGGCATCATTTTGGGAGTTTGCCCCTCACCACAGTCGGAGATAGTCAAACAAAGGTTTCCTTGACTGGGCATAAATCCAGTTGCGGCAACTGTTATACCTTTAGCAACGTCTTTTCTTTTATTGTCTTGCCAGTATTTTATCCTACCTGCCATAGAACTTTTACAGTCAATACCCATATCAAAAAAAACTGCGACTGCCTCGATTATTGATTGCGGAGCTTGTGGTGATTCAGGATCAATACCTTTAGCTAAACATTCATTCATCAATCTTGCATCAATTGCATTGATAATCTTTTCTATAAGGGCAGCGTCAGGACTGCTTTGTTGGTTTCCTATAGTGTTAAAATTATTCTCGTAATCACTATAAAATCTCCAGAATTTCTCGTCCTCCCAATACCCTGCCTGGCTCAGAATGTCAATTACTTCTTTCTCACTATCTGCCCTTATTAACTGTAGGCAGAGTGATTTAGTATTATCATTTATCATATCCCTGCCCCCTCCTTAATTAATTTTCACTTTTATTTATTTCAAGCACTTTGCTGGGATCAATTACTAATAATTTTTCATCTTCATCCCATTCTGCCATGCATCTAAAAGATGGCGTTAAAGATACCCCACAGTATTGAGAAATTACTCTAGCTAAGTCCCTGCTATTAATACGTAAATAATTCTTATTACCTACTTTTTCTTTTATGTTGAATGAGCCAGTTATATCATAATCATTATTATGCGGCACAATAAGAACAACTTTTTTATTTCTGTCATACCCAATTTTCCCATATTTCCAATCGGCTATCATTTTTGTCGCTGCCATATTAAGAGATATTCCATACTCAGCAATTGTCACGCTTGGTGCACCTTTTTCGATATCAAAATATTGTACATTATATTTACTCATTATCATCTCCTCCTATATTTGCATTATACATTTTACCAGCACTTATTGTCAATATTATCCTTAATATCTCTCTACATACTATTTGATTACGTTACATTTTATCCTATTCTATCTATACACGCTTGAAATTCATTGCATATTAAAATTACATTTTTGATAATCAAACAATACTATATAGATCAGCTCTCATTGCGTAATGTTTAATAAAGCTTCTGCTAAGCATTATAATATCAGCAAAACTTTTTGAAGAAAACTCATAAAGATAAGTGCTACTCAAGTTAAGTACCATACTGCCAACTATCAACTTGTTTGTTGTGTAATATAGTCACAAGTTACAAAAAAACCCTCTTATGTAAATAGTAACATAACATGGGATTATATTCAATTAATCGACTTTTTTCTTCCTTAAGTTCTGTCTATCAATTTGCAGCTTATATATACAAACCTACTAAAGCAAAAAATAATAATGGGCAAATGACATCTGATTTGCCCATTAAATCTATTTAATGCGTCTCATAATTATTTCATCTTGTCTGGTAACTTCCTTTTCAATACGTTCTAATATGTCAGTATGCTGTTTATATCCATCAAACAGGGCTTTGACTTTTGGATTCAATTCATTCTCCATTCTAACTATATCACTTTTATCAGCCTTTTTATCGAGCTTGCTTTTTACTTCCTTAAATTGTTCTGTCATTTCAGAATACATTTTTGTTAAAAGTTCAAAGACTTCATCTTCCAAATATATCACGCCCCTTTAGAATATTATAACATATTTCTTAGCGTGGTCAAAAAAAGGTTTTTTATCCATATATGCTTATCTAATCCTTTGCAATTGCTTTACGAAGAGGCAAAAAGCAGATTAGTACAATTAACGCTGCACCTATAATAAGGCTTAAAGCTCCAATATAGACATTGTTATAGGTGCAGCGTTAATTGTACTAATCTGCTTTTTGCCTCTTCG
>JAAYPU010000272.1 GCA_012519645.1 Clostridiales bacterium
AGCTAATTGCGTTGGCATTGAATACAGCGGATTTGAGACGGATGAACATGGAAATGTACATCCGAGTGGAATAAAGGGCTATTTTGCACTTGTGCGTGATGATACCTTTAGAAAGCCGGAATTTCGTGATTACATGCTGGAGCGAAATTTGTGTGTGGATGAAACGGTCAGTAGAATCTGTACTGTTGATGCAGTGCTGCAGGGGATTCTTTTTTCGAAAGGTGCACTTTATATAGATGGGGATATATATGCACCGAATTTGATGATTCGTACCTATAAGGTACCTATACTGTGCAAGAAGGCCCTTGAGTGTGATCCTATTGAGCAACTTGAAAGCAATTACGCAGATGAGGTGCAGAAAAGCTTGCAGTTTATTGGTAAGACTTTAAAAGGCTATGATGTAACGGTAGTTTATGATTATATACTAAAGTATTTTAACCCGAGTGAATGCAGGAGACTGTTAAAACAGAGTTATGTGTTAGATGACGGTACGGCGTGTATCCTGACCGAAGAAGAATGTAAAAAAACAGTGGTTGCGATGCATCTCTTCTATCAGGATTTGTTCATTCTTGACAGGCAATACATAGAACGGATACCGACCAATGTGAAGTTGCTGATATCTGTAAGTTCTGAAGAAAACAGAAGGCTGCTTCGGCAGGTTTTGGGAGAGCGGGAGAACACGGAAATCATCGTGAGCTGTAATGTGGGACGTGATTGGGGTGCTTTCCTTTTGGACTTGTGTCCGATGCTCAAAAGTTATGAATATGTGTTTTATCTGCATGACAAAAAAACTACCGGTGGTGTCGGAAATCCTCTGATTGGGCAATCCTTTATGGAGATGATGTGGGAAAACCTCCTAGCTGGTCCGAATTACTTTGCACATATCATTAAGCTACTTGAGTCAAATCCGAGAATCGGTCTGCTTTCACCTATCGTTCCGTATCACGGTTATTATGTGAAACTGCTGGGAAATTCCTGGACAGTTTGCAAGGAAGTGACAAAGGAATTGGGTGAAAAAATTGGGGTAAAGATAGACACTTCAGATGATAACCAACCGTTTACAATGTCCAGTATGTTTTGCTTCAGACGAGAGGCACTGGCACCGCTTCTACAATATCCGTTCAGGGAGGAGGAGTTTCCAACAGAACCGATGGCTCTGGATGGGACGCTCAATCACGCTTTAGAGCGAATCATCGGATATGTAGCTTACAGTCAGGGGTATTTTACAGGGACACTGCAGGAAACAGGAAGTGCCGTTACGAATATGATTAATTACGAGACAATGCTTGGTAAAGTTGTTGCGGATGCCGAGAGAAGTTTCGGAAACAGCCTGCTCAGTGACATATTCTCGGGTCGTGCTTATGGGGAACGAATTGCTCTGCTTCGCTATGGTTTGACACATGAGCATATTCGTATTTACGGAACCGGCAACAACGGAAGAAATCTTGCATCGTTTTTGGACATGCAGAATCTAAAATATGACGGTTTTGTGGTAACAGACGGATACGAGAAAGCAGAGAGCTGCTGCAATCATGATGTAAAATATCTGAGTGAATTGGGGGCGGCCTCAATTATTGTTGCAGTAGATGTAAAATACATAAATGACGTAAAAGAGCAATTGGCAAAATACAACAGAGCGGATTACTTTATTTTACAGATTGGAGAAAAGCATGAATGAGAGAGAGTTCCTGATAAATTCCTTTCGGAGTAACTTTGAAGAGACAAAGAACGTAAAAACAGCAATCTACGGGATCAGTGCCAATACGCAGATTGTTCTGGAAGCATGTCCTGACTTTAATATTCCGGTCTTGCTGGATGGGTGCTTGAAGGAAGGTTTGATGTACGGGAAGCCAATTACTGATGTAAGTAAACTTCCTGAAATGGAAATTGGTCGAATTATCATTGTTGCCAGAGCAGCATCCGTAAAGATAGTTCTCAACAGAATTTATGATTTTTGTGTAGAAAATCGAATATCTGTGCATGATATAAACGGAGTCGATCTGATTCAAAAGTATCAGACGATCGATGTGGATGATCCGTATTTTGAAGTGTCCTATGAGGATCTTCTAGCAGAAATAGAGAAGCATGACGTAATCAGTTTTGATATCTTTGATACAGTATTAATGCGATTGGTTTATGAACCTACAGATGCGTTTCCGATTATCGAGAAGCGGGTTAGAGAGGCTATAGGTGAGTTCCCTTACGTACGGGAAAGAGCGAAAGCAGAACTGGAATTGCTGAGCGGACCATATCCTTCATTAGATGCAATATATACAAGATTGTGTGCGAATACAGGTATTTCTGCACAAACTGCTGATTGTATGAAGCAGATAGAGTTTGATACAGAATGTGAATTGGTCATTCCGCGTATCGGTGTTTTGGATGCGTATCACTATTCTTTGTCTCTAGGGAAAGAGGTATATTTTGTATCCGATATGTATCTATGTGAAGAGCAGTTGAGTCGGATGCTTAAGAAGTGCGGAATCACCGAATACAAAGAAATCATCGTTTCTAGTACATTCGGAACCATGAAGAGTCAAAAACTCTTTGACGTTTTAAAGGAAAAAGCAGGTCACAAGAGTATATTGCATATCGGTGACAACGAATATGCAGACATTGAATGTGCTAAAAGAGCGTCACTGGACTCATTTTATGTGGCATCCGCACGTCAGATGCTGGAGAAGACATCTTTCAGACCTGTGTGCAAATATCTGAATTCACCGGAAAATAAACTGGCAATCGGGATGATGATAGCTGAGGTATTTAACAATCCTTTTGCACTGCATAATACAGGCGGGAAGCCTGTCATACAGGATGAAGGAGTGATGGCATACAGTTATGTTGCTCCATATGTAACTACGTATATGTATGCACTTCGCAAATTCGCACAGGAAACTTCAAACAGCGGGATACTCTTTTTAGCTCGAGACGGGTATCTGTTGAAACAGCTTTACGATAGTGAAGGCGGGCGAGAAGAAGTAGTGCCTTCCGTTTACTTTTTAACGTCCCGTTTCCCATGTACAATATGCAATATCCACACTCGTGATGATATTATAAAGAACATCAAACTTAGTTATGACGGGAAACCGGAAGAACTGTTGAAAAACAGATTTCTGCTACAGGACGAAGAAATATTACCTTATTCAGGTGGTGAATCTTTAGAGGAGTATGTACTCAGACACACGGATGCCATCTTGGAAGGTGCGGAGCGATTGCGTGGATACTACAGAGCATACGCTGAAAAACTGGGGGTAAAGAGTGGGAAAAGGTACATTGTTACGGATCTTGCTGCTTCGGGGACTTGTCAAGATGCCTTGACGAAACTTCTTGATATACAAACAGTCGGATTCTATTTTGTAGCGATAGAAGACAATAAAAAGAATTTGGATATCCGATCCTTACGACGTATCAGTTCCTGGTTTCAAAAGACGTCATTTATTTGCGAGAGTTACGTGCTATTAGAGAATGTTCTGACATCTTTTCAACCTTCGTTAAAGACGTTTGAAAATGAAGATACGCCTATATTCGTGCATGAGAGCAGGACGCAAAAGCAATTAGATTCCGTGAAAACCATGCAGGATGCGATAAAGAAGTATTATAAAATATACATAAGTCTGGAAATGAAACAGGGACCTGATGAGGATCTTTCTGACATGTTACTGGGATTTATGCGAAGAGAATTCTCGTTTTGCAGCAATCTGGATATTATGAATGTGAAAATGTATGACGAATTCTTTAAGCGTGAGTATAGTTTAGCCGATATTATAGTATAAAAACAGAAGGCAGAGGAGGAAGGAATGCATAAAAAGACAGCAATTTGGGGAGCCGGGAGAAACGGAATTACGTTTTTGGAACGTTGTAATGCGGAGATTGTATTTTTTATCGATAGTAACCGTGAGAAGACGGGAACTGAAATAGACGACATCCCGATTGTCCATCCAGATGATATTGAGGATTATTCGAAACTGTTTATTGTTGTAGCAGTGGCTGATAGCAAGCAAATCGTTGAGAGCCTTGAGGCTAAGGGATTGATATGGCGGGAGGATTACATCCGGGATTTTGAATGGGTGGCGGGTAGTGTCGCCACAGAGACAGCAGTAGAAGCATTGAAGTATGCGTGCTTTGAGGAAAAACTGTCTGCCGGTGAAGTTTTAGAAGTGTATCACACAAAAGAGGAATACTTTGCGGTTCGTGAGCAACATAGTGATTTTTTGAGATTTGAGCGATCCTTGGATAAGCTATTCCGGGAAATGCCGGGGCACTATGGTGTTTATCGCGGCTATTGTTCATGCTGCGAGAGCCAGAGTGATTTCGTAATAGATTATCCGTTTGGTCTGCATCCGGGGTTTCGGGAGACTTGCCGCTGCGTGAAGTGCGGATGTAACAGCAGAATGCGGTTTATGGTGGATTTCGTGAAGAAAGAGTATCCGAAGCGAGACATTTCTATTTACATGAATGAGTACATTACACCAACATACCGCGAAATGAAGAAATTCTTCCCAGGATTGATAGGCAGTGAATTTTTGGGTAATGATCATGTGGCCGGCGAGATTGTAAGCGGAATCCGTCATGAAGATGCAACAAAGCTAAGTTTTGCTGATGAGCAATTTGATGCTGTTGTGTCAAATGACGTTTATGAACACGTTGGGGACTTTATGAAAGCATTCGAAGAAGTAGTTCGATGCCTCAAAAAGGGTAGAAAGTTCATCTTTTCCGTTCCTATCTATTCACTGCGTGAGGAGACTGTGCGTAGGGCAGAAATAGATGCAAAAGGATCATATATTGAGTATTTACCGAAGGAATATCACGGGAATCCGCTTTCAACAGACGGTAGTTTGGTCTTTACCGAGTTCTCCTACGATATCATTCATTTTCTGGAGGAAGCAGGTTTTTCGGAAGTACACTTTGTAAGTTACGGGTCTGTTGAATGTGCTCATTTCGGCTTGATGCCCATGATAATTGTTGCTACTAAGTAAGAACAGAAGAAAGAATTAAGCAGGTAAATGGCAATATCAGCAAAAATAGGAGATTAATTATCAAGGACCACAATTCTAATAATGTTTTTCCTGATTATGAAACTTATGATGAAATGCCGAAATATGAGGATTAGTTTTAAAGAGTAAAACCATTTAACCTTAAGTTTGTGGTACTATTATTTGTCTTGTGTAGGAGATTTAGTAATTAAGGATATTATCATTTTAGAATTTTTTATTAAAAATAGAGTGCGTGGGTGTTTTGGGTATTATTAGGTATAGTTTAAAATTTTAACATTGAAAAACAGGGTTCGATTATGGTATTATAAATAATCAAAACCTATCTATAAAAAAGCAAATACCTATCTATAAAAGCGAATTAGTTTCTGTTTAAAATATATTATGATAGTGTAATTATTGTTCCTTATAAAGCAGAGAAAGTGGTGGACACTAGATATGAATAGTTTTGGCAAAAAAATTGGAATAATATCTTTATACTATAAAACATACAATTACGGTGCACAGTTGCAATCCTATGCACTTGTTAAGGTATTGTGCAAAATGGGCTATTATGCTGAACAAATACAATTCAAGTGGTTTGAAAATTACGTTGAAGATGCATATATGAATATGAGTATTAATCAGGAAGAATTTAAAAAGTTTTCTGAGAACATACCTCATAGCGATGTGATATATACACCTGAAAATATTATGAAAACAAATGACTGCTATAACGTATTTATTTCAGGAAGTGACCAGGTTTGGGGTGAGGGCATAGGAATTGCAGGTTCGGCAACATCTATGATGGCATTGTCCTTTGTTAACGAAGAAAATAGAAAGATCTCATACGCTGCGAGTATGGGTGGGTATTTAGAGTCCAATAATAGTTTGCCTTTGAAAGAGACTATTAAACGATTGAATTTCATTTCGATGCGTGAAAAATCTGCAGCGGTACAACTTGAAAGGGAAATTGGACGAAAGGTTGAGTCTGTTTTAGACCCAACTCTGCTCCTGAAAGAAACGGATTGGGAAGAAATATCATGTGTTCCTGAAACGGATAAAGAATATATATTAGTTTATAATATTGGTTTAAATAAAAATGTAGATGAACTTGCAAGCAGAATAGCTTCTGAACACAATTGTGAGGTTAAGAATCTTGCATATGAAAAGGGGATGAAAGTTGGACCCTTGGAATTTATTGGACTAATTAGAAATGCTAAATTTGTTCTAACCGATTCATATCATGGAACTATTTTTAGCATCTTATTTCATAAACAGTTTTTGACGTTTGCTTTTGATAATTTAGAGGGAAATAGAAGTCGTAATACAAGAATAGAGGATTTATTAGATACATTAAAACTAAAAGACAGGTATATAAAGAACAGGTTTGCAAGTGAAAAAGATCTATATGGAACGATAGACTATGACATGGTTGAGATAAAACTAAGGGATGAAAGGAATAGATCTATAGATTTTTTAGTAAATGCTATAGAAAAAGAAGATACCAGAAAAGTATTAAAAGGAAAGAAAAGGTACTTGCTATTGGGAGCAACGGGTGCTATAGGAGCTTATGTTGTTAATTGCCTAGCAGAAAAAGATGTAGATATATTTGTAACTTCTAGACAGAGAAGAAATGATTTCAAAAATGTACATTATCTTTTAGGAGATGCTCATGATTTAAATTTTATAAATAGAATAATTCCTTTATATCCGGACAGAAAAACATATGATGTAGTAATTGATTTTATGCATTATTCGACGAAAGAATTTGGTCAAAGAGCAGAATATCTTCTAAAGGCAGCTGGCCAATATATATTTCTGAGTTCAGCAAGAGTGTACGCTGAAAGCGAAGAGCCAATAACTGAAGAAAGCTCCCGCTTGTTGGATGTTTTACAAGACTCTGAATATTTAATGACGGATGATTATCCTCTGGCAAAAGCAAGAGAAGAGGATATTTTAACTGCATTACCATATAATAATTATACGATTGTACGTCCTTATATTTCGTATGCAGAGGAACGCTTACAGCTTGGCGTTTTTGAAAAGGAATATTGGTTACGTAGAGCATTGCTCGGAAAAAATATTATTATAACTGATTCTATAGCGGAAAGCTACACTACACTCACATTTGCAGGAGATGTTGCAAAGGGGATTTGTGCACTAATTGAATGTAAAAGTACATATGGACAGGCTATTCAAATTATGCAAAATAATCCTGTGAAGTGGAAAGAGGTTATTAATGTATATCGAGATGTAATTAAGGAAAAAAGAGGATTGGATGTTTCTGTAATTTACGTTACTGAGGAGGAGTTTTTCTATTGCTCTCCGAACGTCTATCCGATTATTTATGACAGAAAGTATAACAGAATATTTGATAATAAGAATATTTCTAAATATGTTGACACTTCTAAATTTCAGAAACCATTAATTGGACTACGCAAATGTCTTTCTGAATTTTTGGATGGAGGAAAAGAAAAACACCCGTTCTTATCATTTGACTATGCAGTGGATTTTCGTATAGATGAAGTGGTGCGAAGATATGAAATTAATAACTGCAAGAACAAAGATAAGTTAGGTTATTCAACAGAGTTGAACATTCAAGTTCTTATAGCAATGCTTAAGGAGTATGGAATAAAAAAGGTAATAGCATCCCCAGGATCTTCTAATATTTCTTTTGTTGGAAGTATTCAATATGATGATTACTTTGAAATATATTCATGTGTAGATGAAAGATCAGCAGCATATATGGCCTGTGGTATGGCGGAGGAAAGTGGTGAACCTGTAGTGCTGTCTTGTACAGGAGCAACTGCATCAAGAAATTATATGCCTGGATTGACTGAGGCTTACTATAAAAAACTTCCCGTAATTGCTGTGACTTCATCTCAGAATCATTGGAGAATTGGACGTCTTCATCCCCAAGCAACAGATCGTATGCATATACCAACAGATATTGCGGTTGCTCAGGTAGACTTGAGAGCAATTCGAGATGACGACGATTTTAGAGGAGCACAAATCGAATTAAACGAAGCATTATTAGCAATGGGAAACAATGGTGGAGGTCCAGTTCATATTAATCTTGAAGAGAGATTTAATCCAAAATTCACAGCAAAATGTTTACCTAAAGTACATAGGATTCGTAAGTATATGGCATGGGATAATCTGCCAGATATACCTTCAAAAGAAGTGGCAATAGTTATTGGATCTCATGCATATATGAGTCAAAAACTAGTTCAGTTGCTTGATGAATTTTGTGAAAAATATAATGGTGTAGTAATTTGCGATCATACTAGTGGTTATCATGGCAACTATAAAATAGGGTATAGCATTATAGGAAGTCAGTATAGTAATGCGAAAGAGACCCCAGAATTAGTAATTCGTGTGGGTGAGATTTCTGGAGATTATTATTCGCTTAATTTGAATGTTTCTTGTTTATGGCGTGTATCAGAGGATGGAAAAATTACGGATGTATACAGAAGAATGCCCGATGTTTTTGAGATGCCTTTTGAAATATTTTTGACAAAGTATAACAATAAAAGAGAGAATAGAAAAAGCACGGAATTCTTTACAAGATGTTTAGAACGTGAAAATGTCTTAAGGAATAGGATACCGGAACTTCCATTCTCTACATTATATGTTGCACAAAAAGTGTCAAAACAAATACCGGAAAACGTATACTTACAGCTAGGTATATTAAATGTATTAAGGTGTTTCAATTTCTTTAGATTGCCACAAAAAATAAAATCAACCGCAAATGTTGGTGGTTTTGGAATTGATGGGGCATCTTCAACAATAATCGGAGCATCATTGACTAGCCCGGACAAATTACATTATTTAATTACAGGTGACCTGGGATTTTTCTATGATCTAAATGCAATTGGAAATCGTGAAATAGGTAAAAATCTAAGGATTCTTGTTATAAATAATGGATGTGGAATGGAAATGAAGCTATCAAGGAATATTGGATATCAGTTTGGTGAGGACGGAGATAGATTTTTTGCTGCGTCACATCATTATGCAAATATGTCTAGAGACTTCATAAAAGACATGACAAAAAATTTGGGTTTCGAGTATATATCAGCTGATAACAAAAATGATTTTTGCAATTGCCTTGATGAATTTTTGGATACAAAGGAAAAAGAATATCCGATGATATATGAGGTGTTTACGGATGATAAGGATGAAAAAAAGGCACTAGATATTGCAACATCATTAACTGTGTATTCGTAGGAGGAATACAGGAATGGTAAACTTCCAAAGTATAAATTACGATGTATTTATAGAAAGGTATTGGGAAAGAAAAATCGTTCTATATGGACTAGTAGTTTTTTAGATTTCTTTTTGCAAAATCAAAAAGAAAAGGTGTGAGAAATGAATACATAGTAGGCAAGTCGAAGGAAAGGGAAGGTAAAGGATACTTTATTAATAATCGATTTATTATTGCCTGAATTCCTAATATTTATGAAGGACACAATTCTAATAATGTTTTTCCTGAT
>JAAYPU010000273.1 GCA_012519645.1 Clostridiales bacterium
ATCGCCTTTATGGTTAGAAACCTTTAAAACTCAGTTATGTTCTATCAAAATTTAGCAGGTTTACAGGTAGTAAGACGATTAAACCCAGGGTTGGGAGAAATTGTATTTCTTGCTAATAGTGAGGGCGAGACAATGTTGGAGTTAGGCTCATTTGAACACGCAGAAAAGATTGTAACCAAAGGTATGATGATAAGCTTTTTTGTAGAAGGAAATCTGGAGGATTTAAGAAAAAAAGCACTCGAATTGGGTTACGCGCCATCAGAAATCATTGATAGAAGTCCTAAACCTAAGCATTTTATAGTTGAGGACCCTGATGGAATCATGGTTGAGTTCGGCTCCTGATGAAACAATTCCAGTCTTGCAGACTGTTTGTCAATTTTCAATTAAAAATAAAGGGTTTGATGCATGCATCAAACCCTACCTAAACTTTTAGTTCTAAGTTCTTAATTCTTAATTTGATGAAATTTCATAACTGAAATTTCATCAATTCTTAGCTGAATTGTCCCGGTTTGGATATTGCACTTAAAGCATTCCCTGCTTCATCAACATATATGTTTTTTCTCGCAATATCTGCCATAGCAACAATGCCTACAAGCTTATTATTATCTATTATAGGAAGTCTTCTTATTTGATTTTTTGCCATCAGATTTGCCGCATCATGCGCACTCATATTAGAATTTGCATATACCACATTACTGCTCATGATGTCTTTTGCTGTTGCATTCATGTTTCCTACTGATATTGCCCTTAATACAATATCTCTGTCCGTTACGATTCCTAAAACTTCACCATTATCATTGCACACCGGAATGGATCCGATATTTTGCTCTTTCATCAACTGTGCGATCTTTTCTACTGATGCATCGGGCTTAGCATATAAGACATTACTTGTCATCAAATCTTTTATTTTCATTAAATGCACTCCTTTTCTATGTTTTCTTTTCATTAATTAGGATATCCATTTTATGAAAATATTAATCGGGAAAAATCTCATAAATAAGAAATTTCATTTAAAACCAAATTAAAGTAAAAAACTTTTGCAAAGTATTGCAAAAGTTTCATTAAATCTTAAATCTTAATTCTACATTTGAGGAAATTTTAATTATAAAATTTCCTCAGCCTGCGTGCTGACCAATTCAAAGTTGATTTCTCTGTTAGCAATATCTACACTTATTACTTTTATTGTTACAGCATCTCCTAAAGAAAATATTTTTTTTGTTCGCTCCCCTATAAGACGATATTTCTCTTTATCATATATATAATAATCATCATCAATACTGCTGATCCTCACCATTCCTTCAACAGTATTATTTAATTCAACAAATAAACCAAAGGATGTTACACCGCTGATGATTCCGTCAAATACTTCCCCAATATGCTCCTGGATATATTCTGCTTTCTTTAAATCTTCAACTTCTCTTTCTATATCTTCAGCTATCTTTTCCGCATCTGAAGATTTTTTTGACGCTTCCTCGACCTTCGCATTTAATACCTTAATACGCCTATCGCTTAGGCTGCCTTCCAAAGTTTCTTTTATTATACGATGAATTATTAAATCCGGATATCTTCTTATGGGCGAAGTAAAGTGACAATAATATTCAGCAGCCAATCCAAAATGTCCTAAACACTGCGGTGAGTAAATAGCCTTTTTCAAAGAACGCAGCATGACCCTGCTGATAACATGCTCTTCTCTTTTTCCTTTTATTTTCTTAGTTATCTCTTGCAGTGTCTTCGGATGGATGCTTTCAGTCGAACCCTTCATCACATAGCCAAAATTATGGATAAAATTTCTAAACTCAATCATTTTATCCGGGTCCGGCTCTTCATGAACTCTATATACAAAAGGTACTTCCATCCAATAAAAATGCTGTGCAATCGTTTCATTTGCCTTCAGCATAAATTCTTCGATTATTCTGTTGGCAGTCCGGCGTTCGGCGGTTTCAATTTTAGTAGGTATTCCTTCAGCGTTTAAATGTATATATGCTTCATCCAAATCAAAATCTATGCTTCCTCTTTCATCCCGGTTATTATTCAAAATTTCTGCAAGCTCCTGCATTAAAAGCAGCTCTTGATATATATGCCGGTATTTTTTTATCAATTCTTCATCCTGATTCTCCAAAATATCTGAAACATCAGTATAAGTCATTCTTTCTTTTGAGTTGATGACACTGTTAAAAATTTCATGAGACAATACCTTACCTGAATTATCTATTTCCATCTCAATTGAAAGAGTAAGCCTGTCTGTATTTGGATTTAAGCTGCATACACCATTGGAAAGCTTCTCCGGAAGCATTGGTAATACTTTATTTAAAAGATACACACTGCATCCTCTTTTAAAAGCTTCCTTATCCAGATAGCTGTTTTCTTTTACATAGTAGCTGACATCAGCAATATGTACTCCCAGCTTATAATTGCCATTGCTCATTTTTTCAACTAAAACAGCATCATCTAAGTCCTTGGCATCTGCACCATCAATGGTTATGATATTTTTATCTCTTAGATCCATCCTCGTCTCTATTTCATCCGGAGGTATTTCAACCGGTATATTTTCTGCCTCGCTATAAACCTTTGGCGGGAAGGTTTCGGAAAGCTTGTACTGGCGTATAACCGCAGAAATATCCGCTCCAACCTCATCGATTCTGCCTAGAATCTCGATTATCTTGCCTTCCGGACTTTTCCTTTTTTCGGGCCATACCGTAATTTTTGCAACAACTACATCTCCTGTTTTTGCGCCCCCCGTATTTTCCTGGGCAATAAATATATCCGTTCCCAGCTTAGAATCATTTGGAACGACAAACCCAAACTTACTGCTGCCCTCATAGGTGCCTACCACCTCATAATTTTCTCTTTTAATAATCTTAATGATTTCCCCTTCTCTGCTCTTATCCCCTTCTTTTTCATACAATAGTCTCACTGCTACTTTATCTCCATGCATGGCACTATTCATATCACCTGACGCAACGTAAACATCACCGTTTTGATCACTTTCCGGTATAACAAAACCAAAGCCTTTTCTATTTTTCTTTAAAGTTCCTACAACAAGATTGATTCTACTCGGAAGTACATATTTATTTTTTTTGGTTTTAAAAATCAGTCCATTCTTCTCCATGTCTTCAAGTATATTAAAAAAATTGCCAATATTATTCCGCGGTACGTTTAAATGATTTAAAATCCCCTCAGCCGTCATTGGACTATAATCTTTATTACTAAGAACTTCCATTATTCTTTCACTTATATTCATCTCTTTTTCCTCCCGAGACAGAATCTTATTCTATTCTTTCCTGATAATGTCATTATATCACATATATTTTTCCGCTGTTTCAATTATAATATTGTTAGTTCCGCCTTAATTCAGTATATTTTTGATTGATTTGATAAGCCTATGAAAGCTGCTGATGCAGAAAAGCTAGCAATAACGATAAAATATGCTAAATTAAGGGGCTGGCGATAGCCAGCCCCATTTGACTTTATTAAATTACTAAATAGCTTAATCCAAAAGTTCAATAGATTCAAGTATGTTCTGACCTTGCTCATTAGTGGTATATGTTATACGAACTTTTTTCCCCTCAAGGGCATCGTCTGAAGAAATCAAATCCGGAGTTGCCCTTATGGCTAAGGGCTCATTACCCGCCATGATCTCAAAGCTGTTATTATCGATCCACCCTGTAAAGGTGCCTTCTATTTCCTTAGCCTGATCTGTTTCTCCTTGATTATTCTGATCATCAATAGCTCCTTCCGTGTTTGGAGGAGGTTGATTTTCATTTCCATCTTGAGGTTTTTCGTTTGCACACCCAAACAATACCAAAGATACTAAAAGTAAAATAATTAATAGCACTGAAAAACGTTTCATTCAATCACTCCTTCAAATCTATTATTTCACCTTAAAAATTTTTTAAACCCTTTTTTGAAAAAATTTCAAGTATGGAATTTCCTCAGATAATAAATCAGGCATGCTGAAACAGCATGCCCGTAAGAATTGCTATCCATCATTTTTAAATTCCTCCCCTGGCCTTTAAAAATGATTTATATAAATAATTTTAAAACATTTTTCAAATAAAAAACTTATTAAAACAGTCCTCCGCCAGCAAATAAAGGAGCAAATACGACTGCTACAATAGTCATAAGCTTTATTAAAATATTGATTGATGGTCCGGAAGTATCTTTAAAAGGATCCCCTACTGTATCGACAACAACTGCAGCTTTATGAGCGTCACTGCCTTTTCCTCCATGACTGCCTGCTTCGATGTATTTCTTTGCATTATCCCAAGCCCCGCCTGCATTAGCCATCATAATAGCTAACAATACACCGGATACAAGAGCTCCTGCAAGTAATCCTCCTAATGCTTCAGGCCCTAATAATACTCCGACTATAATCGGAACAACAACCGCCATGATTCCTGGTATAAGCATTTCTTTAAGAGCTGCAGAAGTACTTATATCTACACACTTGGCATACTCCGGCTTGCCCTTGCCCTCCATGATACCTGGAATTTCTCTGAATTGTCTTCTTACTTCTTCAATCATCTGATTTGCAGCACGACCTACGGCATCCATGGTAAGTGCTGAAAATAAAAATGGTAACATACCGCCGATGAAGAGCCCTGCAACAACCTTTGGATCTAATATATCAATACCTTGAAGACTGACCACTTGTGAATAGGATGCAAATAGAGCAAGTGCAGTCAAAGCTGCTGATCCTATAGCAAATCCTTTTCCGATAGCAGCAGTTGTATTACCAACTGAGTCTAATTTGTCTGTGATTTCTCTTACTTCATGAGGTAATTCTGACATTTCGGCAATACCGCCGGCATTATCAGCAATAGGACCATATGCGTCTACTGCAACTGTGATACCTGTTGTTGATAACATACCTACAGCAGCAAGAGCTATACCATACAGACCTTCTAATTTAAACGCACCTAAAATACCAACTGCAATCAATAAAATAGGCCATACTGTTGAAAGCATTCCAACACCCAAGCCACTGATAATTGTTGTAGCCGGACCTGTTTCTGATTGTCGAGCAATTTTCTTAACAAATTTATAATCACTTGAAGTATAAATCTCAGTAATTTTACCGATAAGTATACCTACAATCAATCCAATAGCTACCGCATAAAAAGGATTTAACCTTCCGAAAAAGAAATTACTTAAAGCAAATCCTGCAATCAATACTATAATTCCGCTGACATATGTACCTTTGTTTAAAGCGCTTGCGGGATTTGTATTTTCGCCCCCGCGAACAAAAAGAGTACCTATAATGGCAGCAACAATACCTGAAGCTGCTAGCAATAATGCATACAATGATCCACTTAAAGGATCGATGTTTGGCAGCATAACAGACAAGGTAATAGCAGCAACAATTGAGCCTACATATGATTCAAATAAGTCTGCTCCCATTCCTGCAACGTCTCCGACATTATCTCCAACGTTATCAGCAATAACCGCAGGGTTTCTCGGATCATCCTCAGGTATTCCTGCTTCTACTTTACCTACTAAGTCAGCTCCGACATCCGCAGCTTTTGTATAAATACCTCCACCAACACGTCCGAAAAGGGCGATGGAAGAAGCTCCTAAACTGAAACCTGTAATTACATCTACTTTATCGATACCTAAAATAACGAACAGACCACCGATACCCAGAAGTCCCAGTCCGACTACAGACATCCCCATGACAGCCCCGCCTCTGAAGGCAACGCTTAAAGCTTTGTTCATGCCGCCTTCACGTGCTGCGTTAGCAGTTCTGGAATTTGCCTTTGTAGCTACCTGCATTCCAAAATAGCCTGCAAGAGCAGAAAAAAATGCACCTATAAGGAATGCAACAGCTGTGATCCAGCTTTGCAATCCAAAACCAATTGCAACAAATATTACAGCTACAAAGATAACTAAAGTTTTATATTCTCTCGACAAAAAAGCCATTGCACCTTCACGAATATAGGAAGCGATTTCCTTCATTCGGTCCGTGCCTCCATCTACTTTATTGATCATACCAGCAAGAATAAAGGCAAAAACAAGTGCAACAATTCCTGCTATGGGCGCCAATATCCCGTAATTCATTTAATAATGCCTCCTTAATATTAAGTTTTTATTATTGCTTTATATAAAATTATTAAGACCTTATTGTGTTATAACTAACAATACAGAACACACAATAAACACAGCTGCTCCGATAGCAGTAATTTTACTTAATAGCGTGTCATAGCCTCTTCCTTTTTTCTTACCAAATAGCTGCTCGGCACCGCCGCCTATTGAACCTGATAAGCCGGCACTTTTTCCTGACTGAAGTAAAATACTTGCAATCAATATGAGTGATGCGATCAATTGTAAAACCATAAATAATATCTTCAATGCTACACCTCCTAATCTTTAATTATAATGAATCATCTTTAAATCATAAATTATAATGTTAAATTATTGGACCTAAAGTTAACAGAGAAATTTTATCACATGTCATATTTAAAATCAACGCATATATATCTTCATCATTCATATTTTACTGTATTTTTAAATCAGATATTTAGATTGTAGAAAGCGCTTTTCCCTGCATATTGCGAAGTATAATCCAACATCTCTTCTATTCTTAATAACTGATTGTATTTTGCGACCCGATCTGTCCTTGAAGGTGCGCCGGTTTTTATTTGTCCTGCATTTGTGGCAACAACCAAATCTGAAATAGTAACATCCTCTGTTTCTCCTGAACGGTGAGATACTATTGCTGTATAGCCTGCCCTCTTTGCCATTTCAATTGCATCCAGTGTTTCTGTTAATGTGCCTATCTGATTTACTTTAACAAGTATAGCATTTGCCACACCTAATGCTATACCTTTCGACAGTCTCTCCGTATTGGTCACAAATAGATCATCTCCAACAAGCTGCACCTTTTTTCCTAACTTTTCCGTCATAAGCCTCCAGCCTTCCCAGTCTTCCTCCGAAAGCCCGTCCTCTATGGAAATGACCGGATATTTTGTCGTAAGCATTTCATAATAAGCTATCATTTCTTCTGCTTTTTTTTGAGTGCCTTCAAATTGATACATTCCTGTTTTTTCATCATAAAGCTCTGTGGCAGCCACATCCAATGCAAGCATTACTTCTTTACCCGGCTCATATCCTGCATTTTTAATAGCTTCCATTATTACTTTAATAGCTTCTTCATTAGATGACAAATTCGGTGCAAATCCGCCCTCATCACCTACAGCTGTATTCATGCCTTTACCCTTCAATACTTTCTTCAGATTATGAAATATTTCTGCACCCATTTGAACAGCTTGTCTGAAGCTTTCTGCTCCCACAGGCATAATCATGAATTCCTGAATATCTACATTATTGTCCGCATGCTGTCCGCCATTCAATATATTCATCATAGGTGTAGGCAGCACTTTTCCGTTCACTCCTCCGAGATATTGATAAAGAGGAATTCCCACTGATTCAGCTGCCGCATGGGCTACCGCCATGGAAACACCTAAAATGGCATTTGCGCCCAGCCTGCTCTTATTTTCAGTTCCGTCTAAATCTATAAGCGTCATGTCAATAGCTGCCTGGTCTAAAGCATTCATACCTTCTATTTCATATGCAATTATTTCATTGACATTTTCTACTGCTGTCAATACGCCTTTTCCCATAAATCTGTCCTCATCTTCATCCCGAAGCTCCACTGCTTCAAAAGCACCTGTAGATGCTCCGGATGGCACAGCTGCACGTCCAACGCTGCCATCTTCCAGATAAACCTCTACTTCTATAGTAGGATTTCCCCTTGAATCTAATATTTCTCTAGCAAATACTTCTTCAATATAAGCAGACATAAATATTTACCTCCATCAAAAATTAATTATTTCTATAAAATCATGCGGATTTAAGCTTGCTCCGCCTACTAGCGCTCCGTCAATATCTTCTTGATTCATAATTTCAGATGCATTATTAGGCTTTACACTTCCCCCATATTGTATCCTGACTTGTTCTGATATTTCTTCACCATACATCTCACGAATTATTTCTCTGATATAAGCAATGGTTTCATTTGCTTGTTCAGCAGTAGCTGTTTTACCGGTACCTATGGCCCATATAGGCTCATATGCAATAACCATCCTCGAAACATCTTTTGCTTCTAAAT